>NZ_JAJDMJ010000186.1:0-296 GCF_020593585.1 Blautia sp. DFI.6.71 | reverse complement strand
ATGATAAATTGCCATATCTGGCACCTCCTTTCGATGTTGCCTGCAACAGCGGATAGCCCTCGGCAGAGCGCACGAGCCCCGTAGGGGATACCACCGCCCGATTTATCGGGTGGTGAGTAAGTGCGCCCTTCGGGAGTAGAACTTGTGTATTTACATTCCTCTTAGCCGGAGCATCAGCTCCCGCTTTAGGGTATCTAAATCCATTTCTTTAATATGTGGAGCAATGCTTTCCAGAATCGCTCCTTCTTGAATCAATCTGCGTGTTCTGGCATTACGTTCCTTTTTACGGTTTCTTG
>NZ_JAJDMJ010000185.1:0-305 GCF_020593585.1 Blautia sp. DFI.6.71 | reverse complement strand
TTTGAAACAGAAGACGGAGAAAATGTTGGAGGCGGTGATATCATCATTGATAAGGATACAACAGTAATCCATACAAGTGAACTAGCTGACTTAATCCCAATTCCTGGTAATTATGAACTTTGTGAAACTGGCGACATCTATGTCGGAAATGACTCTGTTACAATCAAAGTCAGAAAACCGGTAACAAACAAATATGTTAAGGTTCGTTTTGAAACAGAAGACGGAGAAAATGTTGGAGGCGGTGATATCCTCATTGATAAGGATACAACAGTAATCCATACAAGTGAACTAGCTGACTTAATCCC
>NZ_JAJDMJ010000184.1:0-308 GCF_020593585.1 Blautia sp. DFI.6.71 | reverse complement strand
CATTCAAACAGATGGACCGTAAAGCCCTTATCTTCTGCGATCTCCTGCACCAGTTTCTGCAGATATGCCTCGACCTCCGCACTTAATATCTTCCGCCGGTATTTTACCGACCATACCATATGGTAATTAATATTGCACACACAAGTGCGATAATGTATAAGATTTTCTTTCATACATATATGATACCATGATATCAAAAATTTCGCAATAAAATATCGAACATATTTTCTTTTTTATGATGCTGGATACAGCTTTTTATAGGGAGAAATTGAATGAAAACCGTTTTGTTATTTTTATTTATTATGAGT
>NZ_JAJDMJ010000183.1:0-316 GCF_020593585.1 Blautia sp. DFI.6.71 | reverse complement strand
GTTCAAAGATCTCCTGCTGGCACTTACAGCGGATGGAAGGAATAAGAACCTTTCCCTGTAATTCATGCCTGCACTGTCTTGGCGTATTGCATTTGGAACAGTAGATCAGGTGATTTGTTTCGTTAAAATATTCATCAGACTGAAGCTCTCTGTTTGGTGTGATAGCTGTTGGTTTTTCTGTAAATGTTGTCATAATGTTTCGTATTCCTCACTTTCATAATTTCGTTGCCGGGAAACAGGATGATCCTGTCTTGCCCAACGGATGATGGTAGCTGCATGGTTTTGGTATTGCTTTCCGGTAGAAGCCATATAACCG
>NZ_JAJDMJ010000182.1:0-318 GCF_020593585.1 Blautia sp. DFI.6.71 | reverse complement strand
CAAAAATTCATCCAAATATACAAGTGGATCGATCCTACCCCTTGCGCTAAAGAAGTATATGTGCCTACTAACGCTTGTCTTTGTCTCTGTCACTAAACACTGGATTATTACTCCCAGATACTTATTTTGGACTAATTTAAATGATTTCGGATCAACGTTCTTAATATCGCTGAATCTTCCACAATTGATGAAAGTAGCTAGGAAGAGGAATTGGTATAAAGTTTTTGTTTTTGTAAATCTCGAAGTATACTCAAACGAATTTAGTATTTTCTCAGTGATCTCCCAGATGCTTTCACCCTCACTTAGAAGTGCTTTAAG
>NZ_JAJDMJ010000181.1:0-324 GCF_020593585.1 Blautia sp. DFI.6.71 | reverse complement strand
CTCCACAGTCGTTAATTCCCGAAATAGCCTTCGGTACATACTTACATTTGCTTTTAATCATGCAATCCTGTAAGTTTTAGCATCTTTTAAATTAAGTGCCGCATTGAGATCCCTGTCTGCAACATAGCCACATTCACATCTGTAAATTCTATCTGAAAGCTTTAAGTTTTTCCTGACAGAACCACAATGGTGACAGGTCTTTGAAGACGGATAAAATCTATCTGCTACCCTTAACTCAATGCCGTTTTCATCACACTTGGCTTTAAGCCTTGTTCTAAATTCATAAAACTTCTGAGATGCAACAGCTTTTGAAAGACACCTGTT
>NZ_JAJDMJ010000180.1:0-325 GCF_020593585.1 Blautia sp. DFI.6.71 | reverse complement strand
GCATTGTCCTGACGGATATTCCGGTTATTGATACGGATGGGAACACATCTCTCCAGAATCCGGTCATAAATTCGCTTGTGTGCGATATCAGCGGCGTTATTCAGCTCTGATAAAGTGAGATTGGTTGTTATGATCAGGGGCTTTTTACTGCGGTAACGGCTGTCAATCACATTGAATACCTGTTCCAGTGCAAAGTCAGAGTTCCGTTCAATTCCGAGGTCATCAATGATCAGAAGGCTGTAGCGGTTTAAGCTGTGGATGAACTGATTCCTGTCTTCAAAATGCATTCCGGTAAGGGTATTCAGAATCCGGGAAAAGTTGGTCA
>NZ_JAJDMJ010000179.1:0-331 GCF_020593585.1 Blautia sp. DFI.6.71 | reverse complement strand
AGCTTATTTGATGGGGCTTCCACCCACCGGACTATATACCCTTTGCTGGACGCACAGTCTGACCCCAATGTGGTCAACTTAAGCCCAGAATGCTGAAAATTCAACGATTCTGGGCTTATATTCTGGATTTTTTTATATAAATATCTTGACATATCCTCCTAAATATGTGGTTTATAGATTAAGCAATATTACGTTACCAGCGAAATATTTATCTATTCCAATACGTAGGAGGTATGCCATATGAGTCGAACTAATATTTGTAAAAATATCGTCCAATCTCTAGTAGATATGGGGATTACTCCCCATACCCCTACGCAAAACCGTACGTGCG
>NZ_JAJDMJ010000178.1:0-331 GCF_020593585.1 Blautia sp. DFI.6.71 | reverse complement strand
TCTTTTCAAGAAACAATTATTTCCGACAGCTCAACTAATATAACACCGAAAGCAGCTCCTGTCAACAGTTAATTTCATAATTTGACAAACTTTTTATATTTTCACCCTAATCTCCACTAAATTCCCAGCAGCCATCCAGTCTATCTTACACCTGAATTCCAACCATCCGCCCCATCTATCCTTCCTATATTGCAGCACCCACATACCATATATACACAACACCCCGTCCCCTTCATACTATATATAGGAAACTTTTCTATTCCACCAAACTAACAAACCACCATCTCTCTTCTCTTTCAGCCACCAGTCACAGCCAACAGCCAGCAGCCCC
>NZ_JAJDMJ010000177.1:0-333 GCF_020593585.1 Blautia sp. DFI.6.71 | reverse complement strand
TCTTTTCAAGAAACAATTATTTCCGACAGCTCAACTAATATAACACCGAAAGCAGTCCCTGTCAACAGTTAATTTTATAATTTGACAAACTTTTTATATTTTCACCCTAATCTCCACTAAATCCCCAGCAGCCATCCAGTCTATCTTACACCTGAATTCCAACCATCCTCCCTATCTATCCTTCCTATATTATACAGCATCCATATACCATATATACACAACATCCCGTCCCCTTCATACTATATATAGGAAACTTTTCTATTCCACAAAACTAACAGACCACCATCTCTCTTCTCTTTCAGCCACCAGTCACAGCCAACAGCCAGCAGCCCC
>NZ_JAJDMJ010000018.1:0-67539 GCF_020593585.1 Blautia sp. DFI.6.71 | reverse complement strand
CGCACGTACGGTTTTGCGTAGGGGTATGGGGAGTAATCCCCATATCTACTAGAGAGATTCATATACGCGCATGGTAGGCTTTCACGTATCCCGCGTTAAGGGAATGAGAGATAAACTAAGGTGGTACCGCGATTTATATCGCCCTTTGCACGTATAATGCGTGTAAAGGGCGTTTTTTAATCGAATAAGCTTATAGAGCTGTGGACTGCTTTACAGCGGAGTGATCCGCAGATACTTTTATTACAGATATAGAATATCAGGAGGACATTATGAGCAAAGAACTTGCAAAAACTTACGATCCTAAGGGAATCGAAGAGCGTCTTTACACAAAATGGATGGACAATGGATATTTCCATGCAAAAGTAAATCCGGACAAGAAACCGTTTACTATTGTTATGCCGCCGCCAAACGTAACCGGACAGCTTCACATGGGACATGCGCTGGATGAAACCATGCAGGATATCCTGATCCGTTTCAAGAGAATGCAGGGCTATGAAGCATTATGGCAGCCGGGAACTGACCATGCAGCTATCGCTACAGAGGTTAAGGTTATCGACAAGCTGAAAAAAGAAGGTATCGACAAACACGATATCGGCCGTGAGGAATTCTTAAAACATGCGTGGGCATGGAAAGAGGAGTACGGCGGAAAGATCATCAATCAGTTAAAGAAACTGGGTGCTTCCGCAGACTGGGAGAGAGAACGTTTCACAATGGATGAGGGATGTTCCAAAGCAGTACAGGAAGTATTTATCAAATTATATGAAAAAGGCTATATCTACAAAGGTTCCAGAATCATCAACTGGTGTCCTGTATGCCAGACTTCCATCTCTGATGCAGAGGTTGAGCATGAGGATCAGGACGGATTTTTCTGGCACATTAATTACCCGATCGTAGGGGAAGAGGGACGTTTCGTAGAGATTGCAACTACACGTCCGGAAACCCTGCTGGGTGATACTGCTGTTGCCGTAAATCCGGAAGATGAGCGCTACAAAGATCTCATCGGCAAGATGCTGAAGCTTCCTCTCACAGACAGAGAGATTCCGGTGATCGCCGATGAATATGTAGACAAAGAATTCGGAACAGGATGTGTAAAGATCACACCTGCCCATGACCCTAACGACTTTGAGGTTGGACGCCGTCACAATCTGGAAGAGATCAACATTATGAATGACGATGCGACCATCAACGAGCTTGGTGGAAAATACGCTGGTATGGACCGTTACGAAGCACGTAAGGCAATGGTAGCAGATCTGGAAGAACTTGGACTTCTGGTAAAAGTAGTTCCTCACAACCACAGCGTTGGAACTCATGACCGCTGCGGCACAACGGTAGAGCCTATGATCAAGCCACAGTGGTTTGTAAAGATGGACGAGATGGCAAAGGCAGCGATCAAAGCTCTGGATGACGGAGATCTGAAATTTGTTCCGTCCCGTTTTGACAAGACTTACCTTCACTGGCTTGAGAATATCCGCGACTGGTGTATTTCCAGACAGTTATGGTGGGGACACAGAATTCCGGCTTATTACTGTGATGAGTGCGGTGAAGTAGTAGTTGCAAGAGAAATGCCTGAGAAATGCCCGAAATGCGGATGTATACATCTTCATCAGGATGAGGATACACTGGATACCTGGTTCAGTTCTGCATTATGGCCATTCTCCACACTTGGCTGGCCGGAGAAAACACCGGAACTGGAATATTTCTATCCGACAGATGTACTTGTTACAGGATATGACATTATCTTCTTCTGGGTTATCCGTATGGTATTCTCTGCTCTGGAGCAGACTGATCAGGTTCCGTTCCATCATGTACTGATCCATGGTCTGGTACGTGACTCCCAGGGACGTAAGATGAGTAAGTCTCTGGGAAACGGTATCGATCCTCTGGAAGTTATTGATAAATACGGCGCAGATGCTCTTCGTCTTACTCTGATGACAGGTAATGCACCTGGAAATGATATGCGTTTCTACTGGGAAAAGGTAGAAGCAAGCCGTAACTTCGCAAATAAGATCTGGAATGCTTCCCGTTTCATCATGATGAACCTGGAAGGCAAGACAGTGACAGAGCCGGAGAACTTAAATGATCTCTGTGCAGAGGATAAATGGATTCTGTCTCACTTAAATACAGTGATCCGCGAAGCTACAGAGAACATGGAAAAATATGAACTTGGTATTGCAGTACAGAAGGTTTATGACTTCCTGTGGGATGAACTCTGCGACTGGTATATTGAGATGGCTAAGGTTCGTCTGTGGAAGGCAGAGGAAGATCCGAAGGCAGCAAATGATGCACTCTGGACATTAAGAACAGCGCTGACAGAAGGCCTGAAGCTTCTTCATCCGTATATGCCGTTTATCACAGAGGAAATCTACTGCACACTTCTTCCTGAAGAAGAGTCTATTATGATCTCCGAATGGCCTGTATACAGAGAAGAGAGAAACTTCCCGGATGCTGAGAAAGCAATCGAGGGCTTCAAAGAGGTTGTAAGAGGTATCCGTAATACCAGAACAGAGATGAATGTTCCGAATAACCGCAAGACAAGCCTGCATATTGTGGCAAAGGATGCTGAAACAGCAGCAATGTATGAGAACAGCAAGAAATCCTTTGTAAATCTTGCATTTGCAAAAGAGATTCTGGTACAGACAGACAAGAACGGAATCAGTGAAGATGCAGTTTCAGTAGTTGTTTCCAATGCGGTTGTATATATGCCGTTGGAAGACCTGATCGACAAAGATAAAGAGATTGAACGTCTTACAAAAGAAACAGAACGTCTCACAAAAGAGATCGCAAGATGTGAAGGTATGCTGAATAATCCGAACTTCGTAAACAAGGCACCTGCTGCCAAGGTGGATGCGGAGAAAGACAAACTTGCGAAATATAAAGAAATGATGGATAAGGTTAAAGGACAGTTAGAGCAGCTTAAGAAATAAGGGAGTGTTTAGATGAAATTGTATAAGATTTGTAACAAAATCTCCCTTTTACTCCATGTACTTGCCAGCGCAGCGGGATATTTTGTTATGGAGGCAATCTGCCGTCACTCGTTTATAGAAGCCTGGAATTATATGACACAGAGACCTCTGGTTTTTGCATATAATGCGGCATTCATTTTTACCTCGTCACTAATTGTTTATCTGTTTCACAGGAGAGTGTTCTGGAGAATCCTTGTGACATTGTTTTGGCTGATACTGGCCATTATCAATGGTGTTCTCCTGCTCAACCGTGTTACACCGTTTACAGGACCGGATTTGCATCTGATCACAGATGCAATGAAGATTGCCAACAAATATCTGCCTGTTGCAGGCGTTGTGGCAGTCTGCATCCTGTTTGGGATTCTTGTTATTTTACTGCTGATGCTGCTTATTAAAGGACCGAAGTATCAGAAAAAGATTAAATATCGCTACAATATTCCTCTGATCCTGCTGGCTGTTGCTCTTTTTGCAGGAAGTACACAGCTTGCACTGGAGAAGAGGGTACTTTCCAATTACTTTGGAAATATTGCTTTTGCATATGAGGATTATGGATATCCTTACTGTCTGGCAACTACGATTTTTAATACGGGAATCAGCTGTCCGAGAGATTATTCTGAGAAAGAAATCAAAAGAATTGAGAAGACGGAAAAGAATCTTCCGGAAACGCAGGAAGAAAAGCGGCCGAATATTCTGTTTTTGCAGTTAGAATCATTCTTTGATCCTACGCTGGTTAATTACCTGGATATTTCAGAAGACCCGATTCCGACCTTCCGTAAGCTGATGAAGGAATATTCTTCAGGATATTATAAGGTTCCGTCTGTCGGTGCAGGTACTGCCAATACGGAATTTGAATCCATTACAGGAATGAGTATGCATTATTTTGGACCTGGGGAATATCCTTATAAGAGTATTCTGAGAGAGACTACCTGTGAGAGTGCACCTTATGTACTGAAGAATCTGGGCTATACCACCCATGCGGTTCATAATAATGAGGCAAACTTCTATGGAAGAAGATCTATTTTCCCGAATCTCGGATTTGATACTTTTACTTCTGAAGAGTACATGGCAAGAGAGAACGAGAAGAATCCAAATGGCTGGGTAAAGGATGAGGTTCTGACAGATGAAATCCTGAAATGTTTGGATTCTACTGAGGGGCCGGATTATGTATATACTATTTCCGTACAGGGACATGGCGCATATCCGGATGAGCAGATTCTGGAGGATCCTGAGATCACAGTTTCCGGTGCGCCGACTGAGGAAGAGAATAATAAATGGGAATATTACGTAAATGAGATCCATGAGATGGATAATTTTGTAAAAGAGCTGACAGATAAGCTGGCAGATTATCCTGAGGATGTGGTCCTTGTTATGTACGGTGACCACCTTCCGACTATGGGATTGACTGTGGAGGACCTGAAGAACAAGTATCTGTTCCAGACAGAGTATGTGATGTGGGATAACTTCGGACTTAAGAAAAAGAATGAAAATCTTGCAGCATACCAGATGGCGGCAGAGGTTATGGATCGTGTGGGAATCCATGAGGGAACTGTTTTCCGCTATCATCAGGCAAGAAGAAATACCAGAAATTATCAGGTGGATCTGGAAACCCTGCAGTATGACCTCCTTTATGGAAAGAGATATTCCTACGGGGAAAGCGGCGAAAGTCCTTATCTGCGTACCAGAATGCGTATGGGAATCTATGATGTGACTCTGGATTCCATTCAATGTATCTCTGAGGCAGATCATACATATTACATTAAGGGAACGGAATTTACGCCGTCCAGTGAAATCAAGCTGAACGGAGAATGGTATGATACGGTCTATATCAATCCGACTACGTTGATGATCACAGGTACGGAGCTGAATGATTTCGACAGGCTTGCGGTGATCCAGCGAAGCAACAGTTCGACGCGAAAACCGCTGAGCAAGAGCTATGACCGGTCCTGCTATGCACTTTATTCAAATAATAAATGGAAATTAACAGAAAGTGCCGGTATGAATGAGAATTAATCCATAATTTTGTCGGATAAAATATTACGATTGGTACTGGACATCTTCCACCACTATTATATAATGTTAGAGTAACTAAATACATTATAGATAAGTGGTGGAATTTTTTTATGAATTACGAAGAAGCAGTTGCTTATATTGATGAAACTCCGAAATTTACAAAGAAGAACAGTCTGGATCACACAAAGGAATGTCTGAGAAGACTTGGTAATCCTCAGGATAAGTTTAAGGTGATCCATGTGGCAGGAACTAATGGAAAGGGAAGTACATGTGCGTTTCTGACCTCTGTTCTGAGAGAGGCGGGATATTCCTGCGGATTATTTACTTCTCCTCATCTGGTGGAGATCAATGAACGCTTCCAGATCAATGAGGTGAATATTGATAATGATACTTTCCTGAAGGCCTTTGAGAAAGTAAAGGTACTTGCGGATGAACTGGTTGCAGAAGGCAGCTATCATCCGACTTATTTTGAGATGCTTTTTCTGATGGGAATGGTGATCTTTGCAGATGCAGGTGTTGATTATGTGACTCTGGAAACAGGACTGGGCGGAAGAATGGATGCGACTACTGCTGTGGAGAATCCTGTTGCCTGTGTGATCACATCGATCAGTCTGGATCATATGCAGTATCTGGGAGATACAGTTGCCAAAATCGCAGGAGAAAAGGCCGGGATCATTGTGCCGGGGGTACCGGTAATCTATGACGGAAACGACCCGGATGCAGCAGAAGTGATCCGTGCCAGAGCAGAAGAACTGGGAAGCCCTGCTTATGAAGTGAAGAGATCAGATACAGAAGTGCTCAGAAATACTTCGGCGGGAATTGATTTTGCATTTCGGAATGAGTATTATAAGGATATGGTTTTCTCCATTCCGTTTATTGCAAAGTATCAGGTGATGAACAGTGCACTTGCATTAAAGACGATTGAGGTTCTGCAGAATGTGATTTCTGTATCTATGGATCAGATCCATGTGGGAATTGCCGGAACACGCTGGCAGGGAAGAATGGAAACAGTGCTTCCGGGTGTGATCGTGGACGGTGCTCACAATGAGGACGGGGTAGAGAAATTTGTAGAGACAGCAGAACATTTTCAAAAAGAATGTCCGCTGACTTTACTTTTTTCAGCAGTAGATGACAAAGATTATACAGATATGATACATACGATCTGCAGCAGGATCACGTTCCGTCATGTGGTAGTAACCTCTGTTGGCGGATATCGCAAGGTTCCTGCTGAGAGATTTGCAAAGCTTTTTACAGAAGCAGGTGCTTCTTCTGTGGAAGTAGTGGAGGATGTTGAGAAAGCCTTTGGTAGAGCACTGGAAGTAAAGGGGGATGACGGAATGCTCTTCTGCGTGGGTTCCCTGTATCTTGTCGGTGAGATTAAAGATGTGATCAGGAGAAATAAGAAATGATAGATTATGAAGAGGAACTGAAGAAATTTGAACCTTGTCTGGATGTGGCAGATGCGGAGGGTGCGATTTATGAGAGAGAACTGACGGATATCCTGGATATTCTTCAGGAAGTTCTCCGCGAAGCCAAGAGTGGCAGACGGGTAAAATAAGGAGATACACATGAATTGTATGAATTGTGGCGCATTTCTGGTGGACAAAGATCTGGATTACTGCCCGAAATGTGGATGTAATGTGCTGATCCAGAAAAAGGTAGATTACCTTTCCAGACAGTATTACAACCGGGGGCTTGAGAAAGCCAGTGTCCGCGATCTTTCAGGGGCGATTGACTGTCTGAAGCAGAGTCTTATTTATAATAAGCATAACATTCAGGCGAGAAATCTTCTTGGACTGGTATATTTTGAGACAGGGGAGGTGGTTGCCGCACTCAGTGAATGGGTGATCAGTAAGAATCTTCAGCCATCCAGAAATCTGGCATCAGAATATATTAACAAGCTGCAGGCGAACTCCAATAAGCTTGAGGCGATCAATGAAACGATCAGAAAGTATAATGATGCCTTAAATCTGTGCAGGGAAGGTCATGAGGATATGGCTGCGATCAGGCTGAAGAAGATTCTCATACAGAATCCAAAACTGATCAAAGGTTACCATCTTCTGGCACTTGTGCAGATGAAAGAGGGGGAATATAACAAGGCAAGAAAGACGTTAAGGAAAGCCGCGCGGATTGATAAAACAAATACAACAACCCTTCGTTTTTTGAGAGAGATTGACGAACAGACAGGAGTATCTACACGTCTGGAACGTCAGAATAAAAGAAACAGGAAAGCTGTGGACAGCAGTGAGAATGATATGGCAATCCAGATTCCTCAGTATAAAGAAAAAGGAAGGATTCCGCTGTTTTTTACACTGGTTGCCGGATTTTGTGCAGGATTGCTGGCGTTTTATCTTCTGGCTGTTCCTGCCATACGTCAGGGAATCTACAGGGAAGCGAATCAGCAGATTATGAAATACAGTGATGCAGTGTCCAGTCAGGGAGCTGAGCTGACCAAGGCACAGAGTCAGGCTCAGGAATCTGGAGACACAGTTGAGGCGGCCTCCAAACAGATAGAGGAAGAGAAGAAAAAAAGCAGCAGTTATGAGGCTCTGATCGAGGCGTACTCAGCATTGCAGCAACAGAATACAGATGAAGCGGCATTGAAGATACAGAATGTTTATGCGGATTTGCTGCCTGCGGATCTGAAAGGAATTTACAATACGATCTGTAACACTACAGGTACGACCGGGATCGAAGGAACTACAGATGCGAAAGTCACAGACGGAACCGGCAGTGCTGACAGCGCAGAGGGAGATGCTTCTTCAGATTCAGCGGAAGATGGAAGTTATGACGATGGTTCCTATGACAGTGGGGAATATGATGATGGTTCTTACGATAATTCTGATGGTGATTCGGCAGATGATGGAAGTTACGACACCGGTGATTATGACGATTCCGGATACTGATACCGGGTTTTCATTTTGATGTGGCAGAAGACATGAAGTATTATAAGAAGATGTAAAGATACAAAAGAGATGCATGGAAGTCATGTGTCTCTTTTTTTACCGAATCAAGTAGGAGGCTGCGAAAAGCAATAAACAGTTATTTGATGTAGAGCTACACTGCAAAGTGGATTGCGAACATTCGCCTGACAAAAAGTGAGGAGGGATATGATGGAGAACAGATTTGAAATACAGGGAAATTCCCTGATCATTCATTTACCGAAAGAGGTAGATCATATGGTGACAGACGAGATACGCAGAGATTCAGATGATATTATACGGAAAAAATATATACGAACAATCACATTTGATTTTTCAGGAACAGCGTTTATGGACAGTTCAGGGATAGGGCTGATCATGGGGAGATACCGGATGATGGGGATGCGCGGTGACTGTATACAGGCTACAGGAGTAAATTCCTATATTGAAAAGTTGCTGCATCTGTCAGGGGTATATAAATTTGTCGAAATCTGTGGGGAAGTCTAAAGAGAGGGGGAAGAAAACTATTATGGAAAATACCAATGAAATGAAAATTATTTTTGACAGCAGACCTGAGAATGAGGGGCTGGCAAGAGTTGCGGCGGCAGCTTTCTGCACACAGCTGAATCCTACTCTGGAGGAAGTGGCAGATCTGAAAACTGCTGTGTCAGAGGCTGTGACAAACTGTATTATTCATGCTTATGAAGGCCAGGTGCAGAAGATAGAGATTTTCTGCAGAAGGGAAGGGCAGAAATTATGGGTTGATGTGATCGATAAGGGAGTGGGGATCAGAGACGTTGCAAAAGCTATGGAGCCTCTTTTTACAACAAAGCCGGAGAAGGATCGTTCCGGGATGGGATTTACATTTATGGAAGCGTTTATGGATGAGGTAACAGTAGAATCACAGGTGGGATATGGAACAGTTGTCCATATGAAAAAGACGATCGGGAGGTAGGAATGGACCATACTCTTGCTCTGATCATGAAGTCACAACAGGGAGATAAAGAAGCAAGAGATACTGTATTTAAAGAAAACGCAGGACTTGTGTACAGCATGGCGAAAAGATTTGCCGGGCGCAGTGTGGAAATGGAAGATATCGTGCAGATAGGAAGCATTGGGCTGCTGAAAGCCATAGATCGTTTTGATATTTCGTACGATGTGAAGTTTTCAACTTATGCTGTTCCCATGATCATAGGTGAAATCAGACGCTATCTGAGGGATGACGGGATGCTTAAGGTGAGCAGAAACCTGAAAGAGAACTGTGCCAGAATTTATTCTGCGAGAGAAGCACTGGAAAAAGAACTGGGACGTGAACCGATACTGGAGGAAGTTGCGAAAGCGACAGAACTTTCAGTAGATGAAGTGGTGATGTCGATGGAATCAGGAGCTGAAGTGGAATCTTTGCACAAAATTATCTATCAGGGAGATGGAAATGATATTTCGCTTATGGACAGGCTCCAGGAAAAAGAAAATGGACAGGATGCAGCACTGAACAGGATTTTTCTGGATGAAATCCTGAAAAAACTGGATGCAAGAGAACGTCAGCTGATCGGTATGAGATATTTTAAGGATATGACGCAGACAGAGATTGCGGCAGAGATGGGAATTTCCCAGGTCCAAGTGTCAAGGATGGAAAAGCGGATTCTGAAGGAACTTAAAAAGCAGGTATAAGCAGATGGGAGTAATTAACTCACCGCTTGTAGAAGGTGGAGTATTCTCTGAAGAGGTAAATAAAAAAGAGGTTACTGTGAACGGAGTGAACAGTAACAAAAAGAGTGTGCGGATTACTATAATATTGCACACTCTTTTTGCTATAATATCTTTATTGTTATATATCGTAAGTTATACAGTTCTCTGTGATCTGAAGATCACATTTTTGTATTTCAGAAGGGCTGTCTGAAGAATCAGTCCTACTACACCACAGGAAACTACTTCTCCGATACCTACGGTAAGCATCATAAGCGGAATCGGAAGATTTACTCCGTATCCGAAGTGAAGTACGAATGGCACGATGACTGCATTGGAAACAATCGGCGGGATCGGCGCAAGAAAACGGTTGCAGCTGCGGAGTCTGTAAGTAAATACTGCTCCGATCAGTGTTGCGATGCTTCCGAAAATAATGTCTACAGGAATGGCACCGCCAAAGAGATTGGCAATGATACATCCCACAAATAACCCCGGAATCGCAGCCGGTGTAAAGAATGGCAGGATGGTCAGTGCTTCCGAAAAGCGAATCTGAATTTCGCCATAGCTGAGTGGTGCGAATAAAAGAGTCAGAACCACATAAATGGCTCCGATCACTGCTGCTTCTGCCAGAAACTGAGTACCTTTGTTTTTCATATTTGATTATCTCCTTTAGTATTTGTTTTACGAGTGGAAGGTTTCGAACACTCGGCTATCGAAGTATATCACTTTTCGGAAGTACGGTCAATGTCTTTGATAAGAGTTTTATTAACATTTTCCTCGTACAGACGCATCTGTATCTGCATAGGTGTTGGATCATCTGTTATTTTCATATGACCGAAATGATTGAAGAAGAAAAGTACCCCAAGTCCGATTCCTATGGAATAAGTGATCTCAAGAACAGTAAAATGACCGGAAGTCTGTCCTGTGACCTGGGTATAGATCTGCGAGAAGAGACCACCGACATCTACATCGTTATTAAATGTCATGATAGAGAAACCTGCACCGAAAAAGGCGGCAAGACCGACGAAAATAATCTTGCACCACTGCCAGACAAGCCCGGAACCGGGTTTGTTTTTAAAAGTGATGATAAAGTCGGCTTCTCCAATATTATTGATTTCAAGGTCCGGTTCTTTTTTTTTGATTTCGGAGATCAGATCCATGACAGACATTACATAACGTCCTGGTTTATTCGGGTCAAGATTTATAACCGGCATCACCCGGAGCCGATTCAGGATTTTACTGTTGCTGCAGGAAAGTTTTGCAATGTCCTGAAGATAAATGTGTGGATGGTTTATCTGGATATTCTGATCTAACTGTAAATAGAGAGTATCACTCATGGTATGTTATCCTTTCATTTTGGGCTTGAAGATCAGGCTTGCAAGATAAGAGAAGATCAAAGCTGCGGAGACTCCCACCGCGCAGGCGGTAAAGCCTCCCATAAAGAGTCCGATCAGTCCGTTTTTGTCAATGGATTCTTTCATTCCTTTCCACAGGATATTGCCAAAACCAAGCAGGGGAACAGAAGCGCCTGCTCCGGCAAATTCTGCAAATGGCTGATAGATTCCGACAGCGCTTAAAACAGAGCCTGTACATACCAGAAGTACCATGATCCGTCCGGGCATAAGCTTTGTCCTGTCCAGAAGAATCTGTACCAGGGCACAGATCAGTCCGCCTGTCCAGAATGCATTAAAATAGTCCATGTATTTTTCCTCCTGAAAAAATTTCTGTATCTACATCATATCCGGAACCCTGTACTGTTCTATTACAACAGCGTGTGCGATACCGGGAATTGGATCCCCCTCGTTGAAGCTTACCTTTGACAGAAGGGCACCTGTGGGAACAAAGAGAATCCTTTTCCATTTTTTCTGTATTATACCCGGAAGAATATAGCCTGCCAGAACAGAGGCGGCACATCCACATCCACTGCCGCCGGAATGTGTATCCTGAGTCTGAGGATCATAGATCAGCATACCGCAGTCCTGATGGACAGATGAGATATCAAATCCTTTTTCTGTGAGAAGGTCGAACAGGATTGTCTGTCCTACCATGCCCAGGTCACCGGTGAAGATGGCATCATAATCGGATGGTTTTCGGTGAAAATCCTGAAGATTTCGGGCTATGGTGTCGCAGGCAGCAGGAGCCATGCAAGCTCCCATATTGAGGGAATCCCTGAACCCAAAGTCAATCAGTCTTCCGGTGGTGATTCCTGTTATAACTGCACAGATATTGCGGTTACGGAGTGTGTTTAGTGTTTTGTTGTCCGGGCGTGGTGGCGGTTCATATCCAAGTATACAGGCTCCGGCACCGGTGACTGTCCAGGTAGCAGATAAGGGCCTTTGATTTCCATATCCCAGGGGAAAACGAAATTCTTTTTCTGCGCTGGCAAAGTGGCTGGAAGTTGCACAGAGGATATATTTTCCGTACCCGCCGTCGATACACATTGAACCAAGGGAAAGAGATTCTCCCATAGTGGAGCATGCTCCGAAAAGACCGTAAAAAGGAATTTTCAGATCAGCGGTTCCGAAAGAAGAGGCTGATGTCTGAGCCAGCAGGTCGCCTGCAAAAAGAAGCTGTATATCAGAACAGGTGAGGCCGTTTTTTTTGATTGCCAGCAGAGCGGCCTGTTTTTGCAGAGTGCTTTCTGCAGCTTCCCAGGTATCTGTTCCAAACATGGGATCTTCACATATGGTATCAAAGTATGCGCCCAATGGCCCTTCCCCTTCTTTCCGGCTGACAACAGAAGCACAGCTCTGAACAAAGACAGGATTTTGAAATGAAATGCTGGATGTACCGCAGGTCATTTGTCTGTTCATAGGAAACCTCCTTGTATAATTGTATGATTCTTATGCAAAAACACCTCTCAGGATATGGATGCTGAATAGTTACGGGATCATTGTAAAAAGATAATAAATCACACCGAGAATCCATGAACTCAGGATTCCATAAAGAATTACGGGTCCTGCGATCGTAAATATTTTGCATCCGATGCCGAATACCTGTCCTTCTGCCTTATATTCGATCGCAGAGGAAGCTACGGAATTGGCAAAACCGGTGATCGGGACAAGGCTTCCGGCACCGCCGAATCTGCCGATTTTGGAATAAAGATTACATCCTGTGAGGATCACACTGAAAAGGATCAGGATAAGGGAACACCAGGAGCCGGCGGTATCTTTGTCCAGCCCAAGGTTATCTGCGTAATTTAAGATGACCTGTCCAACAACACAGATGACTCCGCCTGTGAAAAATGCTTTGCACATATTCAGTGGCAGGCTGTGGACAGGAGTGACTGCTTTTACGTATTCTTCATATTGTTTCTGTTTTTTCTGACTGAGATTATTGTCTGACATAATATAAAACCTTTCTGATTGAAAATCCGGAATTTTGGCACACCAGGTTACTGAGAACGGAGTAAAGAGTAATCGATTGCTGCTTTTTTGGCACTGATGTTAAAGATTAGCTGGAAATTATGGCAGCCATCCGTTATAATAGTAAATCAGTGCCCCGACAGTTTTGCCGGCGGCTATGCACAGGATTGTAAAAGAAAGACCTCTCTGGAATCTGCTTCTTCTGGCAAAGATAGGGAAAATATCTGCCATCTCTGCCAGGGCCATGATCCATCCACCAAGGAAAATCCCTGAAAAGAGCCCGTACAGAATCAGAAACGGGGTGCCGAACCGGATATTCCAGTGAAAAAGAAAGAACAGGTTTCCAAGTTCGGTTCCCCAGAATGTGATGTCTTCGTACAGCAATATATGATCTGCTGTGTGGGTAATTCCTGCATATCTGGGAATAATAGAAAGGCCGATCATAAGACCGGTTAGTCCTCCGGCAATAATAAAACCGGAACATAGTCCTGTAAATCCGAGAAAAATCTGCTCTAACATAAGTGCCTCCGATCCTGCCGACAACAAAAGAAGTTTTCGGGTAACTGTCCGGCAGTCTGTTATTGTGAAGCACCGGACAGATATATCTGTGATATGTATTATGGCAGAAATATAAAAATATATACACTGTCATTCATTTGTTGCTGAGAACAGAGTGAACAGTAATTCTGGTAATATATCCGGCAGCAAAAGAATGTATGAATAACTGTACTTTTGGACAGAGAGATAGTATAATGTTACTGTTCACACACCGCTATCCCGCGAGGTATTTTTGCATGAATGTGCCAAAATCCTGAGACATACAAGCCAAAATTCTATTGCCGCAGGCAATCTGGAATGAATTTTGGTTAAGTTACTGAGAACGGAGTGAACAGTAACAGTATAATGACTGTATTATCTGACACTCTAGTACATCGTTTTCGAAATAACTATACCACTCACTTGTCTGCGAATCCGATTGCACAGGTCTAAAAGCCTCAGCGTAGCCCGCTACGCCTGCGTTTTTATACCAGCACACTCGAATCCGCATCCTACGCGATTGGTATAGTTATTTACGAAACGATGTACTAGGAACTGATCGGAAAATTCGACAGAATGAAAACGTCAAAAGAAACATAACAAATCATAATAAATATAGAAAGATTGAGGAATGAAATCTGTGAATCAGAATATAATAGAGAAATTTAATGATCTGCTGGGAGAAGAGAAAGTGAAAGTGGATGAACCCATGAAACGTCATACCACATTTCGGATTGGTGGTCCGGCAGATTACTTTTTGCTTCCGTCTTCTGAGGAAGAACTGAGCGGGATTCTGAAGATATGCAAAAATGAAGAACTGCCATATTTCATTCTTGGAAATGGAAGTAATCTTCTGGTAAGCGATGAAGGATACAGGGGTGTCATTATTCAGCTTTACAGAAATTATGGTGATATTACAGTAAAAGGAAATGAAATCCATGCAACAGCAGGAGCTCTGCTGTCACAGATCGCGGCGGCAGCCAAAAATGCGTCGCTGACAGGATTTGAGTTCGCCGGAGGAATTCCCGGCACATTAGGCGGTGCAGTTGTCATGAATGCAGGTGCCTATGGCGGTGAAATGAAAGATGTGCTGAAAGAAGTCACTGTTATGACAGCTGCAGGAGAAATTCTCGTACTTCCGGCAGAGAAGCTGGAAATGGGATATCGCACAAGTCTTGTGAAAACAAAAGGATATCTGGTGTTGAGCGCAGTGATCGTTCTTGAACAGGGGAATCAGGAAGCCATAAAAGCAAGAATGAAAGAACTGACAGAACAGAGAGTAAGCAAACAGCCTCTTGAATTTCCAAGTGCGGGAAGCACATTCAAACGTCCTGAAGGGTATTTTGCCGGAAAGCTGATCATGGATGCAGGGCTGAGAGGATACCAGACAGGCGGTGCACAGGTTTCCGAGAAGCACTGTGGGTTTGTGATCAATAAAGATAATGCAACTGCAGCAGATGTGTGCAGACTGATCAGAGATGTACAGGATAAAGTAAAAGAACAGTTTGGCGTAACTCTTGAACCGGAAGTGAAATTTCTTGGGAAATTTTGATCTGACTGAATCGAAAAAGTACTGTGACCAAAGACCAATGAGCAACAGATGAGATTAAGAAGTGACGGGAGATAGAAAATGCGTTTTGTAATAGTTACAGGAGTATCGGGAGCAGGAAAAACATCTGCATTGAAAATGTTGGAGGATGCGAAGTATTTTTGTGTAGACAATCTGCCGATCCCTTTACTGGAGAAATTTGCATCACTGATGCCTGAGATACATGGAGAAGATGTGCAGAATGTTGCTCTGGGGATCGATGCAAGAAGCGGGCGTTCTCTGGATGAGCTGGAGATTGTACTGGACAGAATGAAAAAGGCAGGGTATGATTTTGAAATCCTGTTTCTGGATGCGCAGGACAGTGTTCTGGTCAAACGTTATAAAGAAACCCGCAGAAGTCATCCTCTTGCAATGGGGGGAAGAGTGGATGATGGAATCCGGATGGAAAGAGAGAAGATGCGTTTTCTGAAAGAGCGTGCGGATTATATCATTGATACCAGCAATCTTCTGACAAGAGAACTGAAACAGGAGATCGACAGGATATTTGTAGATAATCAGGATTTCTGCAATATGATGATTTCTGTACTGTCATTTGGATTTAAATATGGAATACCGGCAGATGCGGATCTCGTGTTTGACGTGCGTTTCCTGCCGAATCCATACTATGTGGACGAACTCAGACCGCTGACAGGGCTGGATGACAGGGTTTTTAATTATGTAATGGATTGTGATATAGCCAGGGCATTTGCGGATAAACTGGAAGATATGATCAATTTCCTTATTCCGAATTATGTGAAAGAGGGAAAGACAAATCTGGTGATCGCAATTGGATGTACAGGCGGCAAGCATCGTTCCGTCACGCTGGCAAGAGAACTTTATTCCAGATTGTCTGGAAATACAAAATACGGATTCAGGCTGGAACACAGAGATGCACAGAAAGACCGACTGGTCAGAAAACAGGAGGGATGATAAAGGAGAGATGTCTTTTTCAGGGATGGTGAAGGAAGAACTTTCCAGACAGATTGGATTGGCCAGACATTGCAAAATGGCAGAACTGGCTGCGATTTTATGTTCCTGTGGGAAAATGGAATGTTTTTCAGGGGACAGTAAACTGAAAATCCAGACGGAAAATGAAGCAGTTGCAAGAAAGTGCTTTACATTATTGCAAAAAACATTTAATATAGAAACAAAGATATTTGTACGTGAGAACAGTCACCTGAAACGGGTGAAGGTATATACAATAGAAATAACTGATCCCGAAGAAATCCAGGTAATTTTTCAGGCACTGCGGCTTGTCACGAACAGTATCGACCAGGGTACGCTTGTATTGTCGGATATGCTGGTGGTACAGCAGAATTGTTGCAAACGGGCGTTTATCAGGGGAGCTTTTTTAGCATCCGGTTCAATCAGTGATCCTGAGAAGGGGTATCATTTTGAGATTGTATGTTCTGATGCAAAAAGAGCAGAGCAGCTACAGACGATCATCCGCAGTTTTTCGGTAGATGCCAAAATCGTACAGCGTAAGAAATCACATGTGGTCTATGTGAAAGAAGGTGCGCAGATTGTTGACATGCTTGCTGTTATGGAAGCTAATGTGGCATTGATGGACCTGGAGAACATCCGCATACTGAAGGAAATGAGAAATTCAGTAAACAGAAAAGTAAACTGTGAAACTGCGAATATTAATAAAACCGTAAATGCAGCCGTCAAGCAGATGGAGGATATTAAGCTGGTCCGGCAGAAAATAGGATTTGAGCAGCTTAATGAAGGACTTGCACAGGTTGCTGAACTTCGGATGCAGTATCCGGAAGCTACACTAAAAGAATTAGGAATGATGTTAAGCCCGCAGGTGGGCAAATCGGGAGTCAATCACAGACTGAGAAAGCTGAGTGCAATGGCTGACGAACTGCGGGAAAAACAAGGAGGAGAATTATTATGATCAAAAAACCAATCACCATCAATTTATCCACAGGTCTGGAAGCGCGTCCGGTGGCACAGTTGGTACAGGTGGCTAGTCAGTTCAACAGTGAGATTTATGTAGAGATTGGAAAGAAGCGCGTGAATGCAAAGAGCATTATGGGTATGATGACGCTTGGGCTTGATGCAGGGGAAGAAATTACTTTATCTGCAAATGGTGAGGATGAGGAAGCTGCTATGGCAGGTATTGAGCAGTACTTAAGTAATCAGTGATCAAATAGTATTCAGGATAGAACACATCCGGAAGGGAAGACCGCTTTTCGGATGTGTTTTGTCGTGTATACGACAGCAATGTTACTGTGAACAAAGTGAACAGTAACACAGCAATCAATTTCATTGCCATAACAATAACATTAGATTGACCATAAAGATAAAACAGGGTATAATGAGCGAAAAGAGTAGAAATGAGGAGCGTAACAAATGTCAAAATTTCTGAAATTTATTGTACATTTTATAGTGATATGCACCATTGTCTGTGTTGTCGGGCTGGCAGTTCCGCCGTTTTTGGGAATTACGACAGAGATTATGGATGATTCTGGTAAAGAAACGAATCTGCCCATGGGATCGGTTACTTATGCAATTCCGGTAAAGATCAAAGAGGCAGCGGTTGGTGATTCTATTCTGTATCAGACTGATTCTAAAGCATACCGTTATATGATTACGGAAATGGATAAAAAGAATCATATTTTTAAGGTGATAGATTCCAGTGACAAAGATGCAGAACCTGTTGCCGTTGAGGTGAAGGATTACATACCGAAGGTTGTGATCACAGTAGGATATGCAGGATATCTCCTTCTTGCAACAGAAAGCATAGAGGGACTTATTATTCTCGGACTTGCCGTCCTTTTCCTGGTAATTCTGTATATAGTTGCGGAACTTCTGAAAAAAGAACCGCAGGATGATTATGATGAAACAGATACAGAACCCGGATATGTTAAGAGCAAGAAGGAACTTAAGAGAGAAGAGAAGGCAAGAGAGAAGCGTTATAAAGAAGAGGAACGCCAGATTAAGAAAGAGGAAAGGGCACGCAGGAAAGGAAAGGCTCCGGAACGAAAGAAAATTAAAACAGGCGGTTTTGTGGATGAAATCTATGAAGATGAGTTGGAACCTGTGAAGCCTGCGCAGCCGGAAACAATTCAGACTGCGACAAGCGAAGCCCATGAACTTCTCAGAAAAGAGATTGCAGCAGCTACGGCGGATGTACCGGTAAAGCAGGAAGAATCTGTACAGACAAAACCGGATGCAGGTGATATACATATGGAGCCTGTTTCCGGAAAGACAGAAGTGATCGTGCCTCAGGTAAAAGAGCAGCTGAAACAGATGATGAATGCTTCGGACAGAAAACCGGTAGAAGCAGAGGAAACAGAAGGAAACGCACAGGAAGAAATCAGGCGTATGGTAATTCCGACATGGTCGGCAGCACAGATTGCCGAGACAGCCAGAAGTCAGGGCGATGCGCCGGATATTGTGAGAGACGATGTTACAAAGGTTACATTATTTGATTATTCCGATATCATTGCGGATGAGAAGCCGGTCTATCCGCAGAAACAGACTGCTGAAGAATAAAATAAGAGATTGAAAAAATATGACGATGAAAAGAACGTGTTTCTTCCTATATATATAATATAGAAGGAACACGTTCTTTTTACTGCAGACAATCCGATCTCCATCATATCGTGAAGTCCTGCGTCAGCAGACCTGCAGATATCGGCCTTGTCGTTCACTATTCCGTAATGTTTCTATATAATAAAGCCATTAGTGTGTCGACAAGTTGATTCTTTTTTGTTTCGACATACAAGCCCAAATTCAATAAAATAATTGTACGGAATCAAGTACAAAAAAATATCAAAAAAAGTGAAAAAAACACTTGCATTTTTCTGAGAGGTCGTGTATACTCTCAATTGTTGTGACATTGATAGCAATGAAGCGCGAGGTTGCTGCCACCGAGATGGCAGGTTTTCCGTGGAGCGAATGTCAAGTTTGAAAACTGACGACAAGTCACTGTACAAGTTCAGAAGACCATCCAGGGATGGCGTGTGTGGTAAAAAATCGAAAGACACACACGGAGATGTGTACAGTCGCCGCTTGTCGTACTGCTTGAAAAGTACGAATAGGAGGAGACTTTTTTTATGGCAAATCAGGTAATGAGAATCACATTAAAGGCTTATGATCATCAGTTAGTAGATGCATCAGCAGCAAAAATCATCGAGACTGTTAAAAAGAACGGAGCAATGGTAAGCGGACCGGTTCCACTTCCAACTAAGAAAGAGGTTGTTACAATCTTAAGAGCCGTTCATAAATACAAAGATTCCAGAGAACAGTTCGAACAGAGAACTCATAAGAGACTGATCGATATCCTTACACCAACACAGAAGACAGTAGATGCTCTGTCAAGACTGGAAATGCCAGCAGGTGTTAACATCGATATCAAGATGAAGACTAAATAATTAGTCATCAACCCCAATTTGATAATGCTCTAAGCATTAAGCTATTTACTATATGATTGCCGGTAATCGGTAATCCGCTATAAGGAGGAAGAAAGAATGAAGAAAGCTATTTTAGCTACTAAAGTCGGAATGACTCAGATCTTCAATGAAGACGGCCAGTTGATTCCGGTAACAGTTTTACAGGCTGGTCCTTGTGTCGTAACTCAGGTTAAGACAGAAGAGAACGATGGATACGAAGCAGTTCAGGTTGGATTCGGAGACATCAGAGAAAGCCTTGTTAACAAACCGGAAAAAGGACACTTTGACAAAGCTGGCGTTGCAGTAAAGAGATTCGTTAAAGAGTTCAGATTTGATAACGCTGCTGAATATACAGTAGGACAGGAAATTAAAGCTGATATCTTTGCAGACGGCGATCACATTGATGCAACAGCTGTTTCCAAAGGTAAAGGTTTCCAGGGTGCGATCAAGAGACATGGTCAGTCAAGAGGACCTATGGCTCACGGTTCCAAATACCACCGTCATGCAGGTTCCAATGGTGCTTGTTCTGATCCGAGCAAGGTATTCAAAGGAAAACACATGCCAGGTCATATGGGAAATGTTCAGGTTACTGTACAGAACCTTGAGATCGTACGCGTAGATACAGAAAATAACTTACTGTTAGTTAAAGGTGCTGTTCCAGGACCTAAGAAATCTTTGGTTACTATCAAAGAGACAGTAAAGTCCTTATAATAAGAAAGGAGGAGCACACAAATGGCAAACGTAACTGTTTATAATATGGAAGGCAACGAAGTTGGAACAATGGAACTGAATGATGCAGTATTCGGCGTAGAAGTCAATGAGCATCTTGTTCACCTTGCTGTTGTTCGTCAGCTTGCAAATAATCGCCAGGGTACTCAGAAAGCTAAAACACGTTCTGAAGTAAGCGGCGGCGGAAGAAAACCGTGGAGACAGAAAGGAACAGGTCATGCTAGACAGGGTTCCATCCGTGCACCACAGTGGACTGGCGGCGGTGTTGTATTCGCTCCGGTACCAAGAGATTATGAAGTAAAAATGAACAAGAAAGAAAGAAGAGCTGCTTTAAAATCTGCTCTGACTTCCAAAGTTCAGGACAATAAATTAGTAGTTGTTGATGCTCTTACATTAGCAGATGTTAAGACAAAGGAAATGCAGAAAGTTCTTACAAACCTGAAAGCTGAGAAAGCTCTGGTTATCACAGCAACAGATGACAAGAACGTAATCCTTTCCGCAAGAAACATCACTGATGTTCAGACTGCAACTCCAAGTACTATCAACGTATACGATGTTATGAACCACAACACCGTAATCGTAACCAAAGATGCTGTAGCATCCATCGAGGAGGTATATGCATAATGGCTGATATCAAGTACTATGACGTAATCAAGAAACCAGTGATTACAGAAAAATCTATGAATGCAATGGCTGAAAAGAAATACACTTTCTTAGTTCATCCGGAAGCAAATAAATCTCAGATTAAAGAAGCTGTAGAGAAAATGTTCGAAGGAACAAAAGTAAAGAGCGTTAACACCATGAATATGGATGGAAAGAAAAAACGCCGTGGTATGACAGTTGGAACAACTGCTAAAACCAAAAAAGCTATCGTAGCTCTGACAGAAGACAGCAAAGATATCGAAATCTTCGAAGGACTTTAATTGATAGCCCATGCGGTACGAGTGCCACTTCGGAAGCTTTGCTTCTTATGAATCTTCGGCACTCTGATTATCGCGAGTATACGCATTCAAAAGCGTGAGGACAAATTTGAAAGGAGAACAAAAATGGGAATCAAAAGTTATAACCCATATACACCGTCTAGAAGACATATGACTGGTTCCGATTTCTCAGAGATTACAAAATCTACACCAGAGAAATCTCTTACCGTGTCTTTAAAGAAAAACGCTGGACGTAACAACCAGGGTAAGATTACAGTTAGACACCGCGGAGGCGGAAGCAGAAGAAAATACAGAATCATCGACTTCAAGAGAAGAAAAGATGGAATCCCTGCAACAGTAGTTTCCATCGAGTATGATCCAAACAGAACAGCAAACATCGCTTTAATCTCTTATGTAGATGGCGAGAAAGCATATATCCTTGCACCGGAAGGCTTAAAAGTAGGTCAGAAAGTTATGAACGGAGCTGATGCAGAAGTTCGTGTTGGTAACTGCTTACCATTAGAGCTTATCCCGGTTGGTACTATGGTACACAACATTGAGCTTCATCCTGGAAAGGGCGGACAGATGGTTCGTTCTGCTGGAAACGGCGCTCAGTTAATGGCTAAAGAAGGCAAATACGCGACTCTGCGTCTGCCATCTGGTGAAATGAGAATGGTTCCGATCGTATGCCGCGCATCTGTAGGCGTTGTCGGAAACGGAGATCACAACCTGATTAACATCGGTAAAGCCGGACGTAAACGTAACATGGGTATCAGACCTACTGTTCGTGGTTCCGTAATGAACCCGAATGACCATCCACATGGTGGTGGTGAAGGTAAGACCGGTATCGGTCGTCCAGGTCCATGTACTCCATGGGGAAAACCTGCTCTTGGTCTGAAGACAAGAAAGAAAAACAAACCGTCCAACAAGCTCATCGTAAGAAGACGCGATGGAAAAGCATTATCGAAATAATAAGGAGGATTAAGCATGTCTCGTTCACTGAAAAAAGGACCTTTTGCAGATGCCAGCTTACTTAAAAAAGTAGACGCATTAAACGCTGCAAATGACAAATCCGTTATCAAAACCTGGTCACGCCGTTCTACAATCTTCCCGTCCTTCGTAGGACACACAATCGCTGTCCATGACGGAAGAAAACACGTGCCGGTATATGTAACAGAAGATATGGTTGGCCACAAACTCGGTGAGTTCGTTGCAACCAGAACTTACAGAGGACACGGAAAAGACGAAAAGAAATCCAGTGTTCGCTAGTATTTGACTTTATATTCTGTCTGCTGCCCACAAGACAGCGGACAGGTTAACCTGATATTGAGAGAAAGAGGAAAGGAGGCACTTTAAAATGGCAAAGGGACATAGAAGCCAGATAAAAAGAGCCAGAAATGAGAGTAATAGAGAGACAAGACCGTCTGCAAAATTATCTTATGCAAGAATTTCTGTTCAGAAAGCCTGCTACGTGTTAGATGTAATCCGCGGTAAAGATGTGCAGACAGCACTTGGTATCTTAACATACAACCCAAGATACGCTTCCAGCGTTATCAAGAAACTTCTTGAGTCAGCAATTGCAAATGCTGAAAACAATAATGGAATGAATGCAGACAACCTCTACGTTGCAGCCTGCTATGCAGATAAAGGACCTACAATGAAGAGAATTCAGCCAAGAGCACAGGGTAGAGCTTACAGAATCGAGAAGAGAACAAGCCATATCACCATCGTGCTGGATGAAAGATAAGGAGGAAAAGCATGGGACAGAAAGTTAACCCACATGGCCTTAGAGTCGGTGTTATCAAGGATTGGGATTCAAGATGGTATGCTGATGCAGACTTCGCTGATTACCTGGTAGAAGACTACAACATCAGAACATTCCTTAAAAAGAAATTATACAGCGCAGGTGTTTCCAAGATTGAGATCGAGAGAGCATCTGACAGAGTTAAGATCATCATCTACACAGCTAAACCTGGTATCGTAATCGGTAAAGGCGGAGCTGAGATCGAAAAAGTTAAAGCTGAATTAAAGAAATTCACAGACAAGAAACTTATCGTAGATATCAAAGAAGTAAAGAGACCAGACAAGGATGCTCAGTTAGTAGCAGAGAATATCGCACTTCAGCTTGAGAACCGTATCTCTTTCAGACGTGCTATGAAATCTACAATGCAGAGAACAATGAAGGCCGGAGCTAAAGGTATCAAAACATCCGTATCCGGACGTCTTGGCGGTGCTGATATGGCTCGTACAGAGTTCTACAGCGAAGGAACTATTCCGCTTCAGACACTTCGTGCAGATATTGACTATGGATTCGCAGAAGCAGACACAACATACGGCAAAGTTGGCGTAAAAGCTTGGGTCTACAATGGCGAAGTACTTCCAACAAAAGGAACTAAGGAAGGGAGCGATAAATAATGTTAATGCCAAAAAGAGTAAAACGTCGTAAACAATTCCGTGGCTCCATGAGAGGAAAAGCCCTTAGAGGTAATAAGATCAATTATGGTGAATTCGGACTTGTTGCAACCGAACCGTGTTGGATCCGTTCCAACCAGATCGAAGCAGCCCGTGTTGCTATGACTCGTTATATCAAACGTGGTGGTCAGGTTTGGATCAAGATTTTCCCAGATAAACCAGTAACAGCGAAACCAGCAGAAACACGAATGGGTTCCGGAAAAGGTGCTCTCGAATACTGGGTAGCAGTTGTTAAGCCAGGACGTGTAATGTTCGAAATCGCAGGCGTTTCCGAGGAAATCGCTCGTGAAGCATTACGTCTTGCGATGCACAAGTTACCATGTAAATGTAAAATCGTTTCTCGTGCAGACTTAGAAGGCGGTGATAACAGTGAAAATTAATAAATTCGTGGAAGATTTAAAGGCAAAATCAGCTGCAGAATTAAATGAAGAATTAGTAGCTGCTAAAAAAGAACTTTTCAATCTGAGATTTCAGAATGCAACTAATCAATTAGAGAATACAAGCCGCATTAAAGAGGTTCGCAAGAACATTGCAAGAATCCAGACAGTAATTACTGAGCAGGCTAACGCTTCCAAATAATAGGAGGAAACTATCGTGGAAAGAAATCTGAGAAAAACCCGCGTGGGTAAGGTTGTCAGCAATAAGATGGACAAGACCATTGTAGTTGCTATTGAAGACCATGTAAAACATCCTCTTTACAAAAAGATCGTGAAGAGAACATATAAATTAAAAGCTCATGACGAAAACAATGAGTGCAATATCGGTGATACCGTAAAAGTTATGGAAACCAGACCGTTATCCAAGGATAAAAGATGGAGACTGGTTGAAATCGTAGAGAAAGTTAAATAAGGAGGAAACCAGTATGATCCAGCAGGAAACTAGACTGAAAGTTGCCGACAACACTGGTGCAAAAGAAATCCTTTGTATTCGTGTTATGGGCGGCTCTACAAGAAGATATGCAAGCATTGGCGATACAATCGTTGCTACTGTTAAAGATGCAACACCAGGCGGCGTTGTTAAAAAAGGTGACGTTGTAAAAGCTGTTGTAGTTAGAACTAAAAAAGGCGCTCGTCGTAAAGACGGATCTTACATCCGTTTCGATGAAAATGCTGCCGTAATCATTAAAGACGACTTAACTCCGAGAGGAACACGTATCTTTGGACCAGTTGCCAGAGAGCTTCGTGAAAAGAAATTCATGAAGATCGTTTCCTTAGCTCCGGAAGTATTATAGGAGGGTGCCTAATGTCAGCTATGAAAATTAAAAAAGGTGATACTGTAAAAGTTATCGCTGGTAAAGATAATGGCAAAGAGGGTAAAGTCCTTGCAGTTAACGCAAAAGACAATACCGTTGTTGTTGAGAATATCAACAAAGTTACAAAACACAGCAAACCATCTGCTGCAAATCAGCAGGGCGGAATCATTACAAAAGAAGCTCCACTGCACATCTCCAACGTTATGCTGGTTGTTGATGGACAGGCTACAAGAGTAGGATTCCAGATGGACGGCGACAAAAAAGTCCGCGTTGCTAAAAAGACCGGTAAGGTTATCGATTAATTAAGAGAGGAGGCATGACAAGTGAGTAGATTAAAAGAAATGTACAAAAATGAGATCATGGATGCCATGACCAAAAAATTTGGATACAAAAATGTTATGGAAGTGCCAAAACTCGACAAGATCGTAATCAATATGGGTGTTGGTGAAGCCAAAGAAAACGCTAAGCTTCTTGATGCTGCAATCGCAGATATGGAACTTATCACAGGACAGAAAGCAATCGCTACTAAAGCTAAAAAATCTGTCGCTAACTTTAAAATCAGAGAGGGTATGCCGATCGGTTGTAAAGTTACATTAAGAGGAGAAAAAATGTACGAGTTCGCTGATCGTCTGATCAACCTTGCACTTCCTCGTGTACGTGACTTCCGTGGTGTTAACCCGAACGCATTCGATGGTCGTGGAAACTACGCTCTGGGTATCAAAGAGCAGCTGATCTTCCCGGAAGTTGAATATGACAAAGTTGACAAAGTAAGAGGTATGGACATCATCTTCGTTACTACAGCCAAGACTGATGAAGAAGCTCGTGAATTACTGACATTATTCAATATGCCGTTTGCAAAATAATAGGAGGAACGATTCATGGCTAAAACAGCAATGAAAATCAAACAGCAGCGTAAACAGAAATTCTCCACAAGAGAATATACACGTTGCAATATTTGTGGACGTCCACATTCTGTTTTAAGAAAGTACGGAATCTGCAGAATCTGCTTCCGTGAATTAGCTTACAAGGGACAGATCCCGGGTGTTAAGAAGGCTTCCTGGTAGGAACCGGATTTAAATAAAATAAACGATCGGCTGATTTATCAGTCCGATCATATGTCCAAACGAGATTTATGATAAAACAGGTAACAATGTAAACAATTAATATATATGCACATGTAAAGTCTGAATAACAGGAGGAAACTAACATGACAATGAGCGATCCAATCGCAGATATGCTTACAAGAATCCGTAACGCAAACACTGCAAAACATGACACAGTAGATGTTCCGGCATCCAAAATGAAAACTGCAATTGCTAACATCCTTGTTGATGAAGGATATATTGCAAAATATGATTTAGTTGAAGACGGAGTTGTTAAAACTCTTCATATCACACTGAAATACGGTGAAGACAAAAACGAAAAAATCATCACTGGTTTAAAGAGAATCTCCAAACCTGGTCTTCGTATCTACGCAGGTAAGGATCAGCTTCCAAAAGTTCTTGGTGGACTTGGAATCGCAATTCTTTCTACAAACAAAGGTGTTATTACTGATAAAGAAGCTCGTAAACTTCAGGTTGGCGGCGAAGTATTAGCATTCGTTTGGTAATTTGAACCAAGATTTTTTATAGAGAACAAACTGAAAACAGAGAGGATGAAACATCCTCTCCGATAATCTAAGTAAGGAGGACAAACATATGTCACGAATTGGTAGACTTCCGGTTGCTATTCCTGCAGGCGTAGAAGTAACTGTCGCTGAAGGCAACGTAGTAACTGTAAAAGGACCAAAAGGAACTCTCGAAAGAGCACTTCCTACAGAAATGGAAATCAAAGTCGAAGATGGTCATGTAGTAGTATCCAGACCAAACGACTTAAAGAAAATGAAATCTCTTCACGGTTTAACAAGAAGCTTGATCCACAACATGGTTGTTGGTGTAAGCGAAGGCTATACAAAAGAGCTTGAAGTTAACGGTGTAGGTTATAAAGCAGCAAAACAGGGCAAAAAGCTTGTGCTTAGCCTTGGATATTCTCATCCGGTAGAAATGGAAGATCCAGACGGAATCGAAACCAAAGTAGATGGTAACAAGATTATCGTATCCGGTATCAGCAAAGAAAAAGTCGGCCAGTTTGCAGCTGAGATCAGAGACAAGAGAAGACCTGAGCCATACAAAGGTAAAGGTATTAAGTATGTTGATGAAGTTATCAGACGTAAAGTTGGTAAGACTGGTAAGAAATAATTCAGGAGGGTGAGAAAATGGTAAATAAGGCATCTAGAGCGAAAATTCGTGAGAATAAGCATAGAAGATTACGTCATCATTTAAACGGAACTGCAACAACACCACGTTTAGCAGTATTTCGTTCCAACAAGCATATTTATGCTCAGATCATTGATGACACTGTAGGAAAAACTTTAGTATCTGCTTCTACTCTTCAGAAAGAAGTAAGAGCTGAGTTAGAGAACACTGATGATGTAGCAGCTGCTGCACATTTAGGAACCGTTATTGGTAAGAAAGCTGTTGAAGCTGGCATCGAAAGCGTTGTTTTCGACAGAGGAGGCTATATCTACCACGGTAAAGTTAAAGCACTGGCAGACGCAGCAAGAGAAGCTGGGCTGAAATTCTAATAAGGAGGAGCGAAACACATGAAACGTAATCTTATTGATGCTAGTCAGTTAGAATTAGAAGATAAAGTAGTATCAATCAAGCGTGTTACCAAGGTTGTTAAAGGTGGTCGTAACTTCCGTTTCACAGCTTTAGTTGTTGTAGGTGACGGCAACGGACACGTTGGTGCAGGTTTAGGTAAAGCAGCCGAAATTCCTGAAGCGATCCGCAAAGGAAAAGAGGATGCTATTAAGAAATTAGTAACAGTAGCAAGAGACGAAAACAACTCTATTACACATGACTTCGTTGGAAAATACGGAAGCGCTGAAATGCTTCTGAAGAGAGCTCCGGAAGGTACTGGAGTTATCGCCGGCGGTCCTGCCCGTGCGGTAATCGAGTTAGCTGGTATCAAAAACATCCGTACAAAATGTATGGGATCCAGAAACAAACAGAACGTTGTTCTTGCAACAATCGAAGGCTTAAGACAGTTAAAAACTCCGGAAGAAGTTGCTAGACTTCGCGGAAAATCTGTTGATGAGATTCTGGCTTAAGGAGGAAATACAAAAATGGCAAACACATTAAAAGTTACATTAGTAAAATCTCCTATTGGTGCAGTTCCGAAACACAAAAAAACTGTTGCAGCTATGGGTCTTACAAAAATGCACAAAACAGTTGAAATGCCGGATAACGCAGCAACAAGAGGAATGATTCAGCAGGTACAGCACCTGGTAAAGGTTGAAGAAGCTTAATTGCGATTTAACCAGAGAGAATTCTGATATGGATCTGATATGAACCTGTTATTCGCAGAGAATGGCAGGAGCATACAGAAACATATTCAGACACAATACAATCTGAACTTATAGATTTGAAATAATAATAAGGAGGTGCCAACATGGAATTATCAAACTTAAGACCAGCAGAAGGTTCTAAGCACAGCGATAACTTCAGAAGAGGCCGTGGACATGGTTCTGGAAACGGTAAAACAGCCGGTAAAGGACACAAAGGACAGTTAGCTCGTTCCGGTCACAAGAAACCGGGATTTGAAGGTGGTCAGATGCCTTTATACAGACGTCTGCCTAAGAGAGGATTCAAAAACAGAAATACAAAAGAGATTATTGCAATCAACGTTGACGTACTGAACCGTTTTGAAGATGGTGCAGAAGTTACAGCAGAAAGCTTACTTGCAAGCGGTGCAATCTCCAAGATCGCTGATGGCGTTAAAATTCTTGGAAACGGTGAGCTGACAAAGAAACTTAATGTCAAAGTAAATGCTGTCAGCGAGACTGCAAAATCAAAAATTGAAGCTGCTGGTGGTACAGTAGAGGTGATCTAATGTTTGAAACTCTTAAAAATGTTTTTAGAGTGAAAGAAATGAGACGCAAGCTGTTGTATCTGATATGGATGATTTTTATCATCCGTATCGGCTGCCAGATTCCGGTACCGGGAGTTGACAGTGATTTCTTCAAACAGTGGTTCAGCAGCAATGCCGGTGATGCATTCAATTTCTTTGATGCATTTACCGGTGGTTCATTTGAAAGAATGTCAATTTTCGCATTAAACATCACACCATATATTACATCTTCCATTATCATTCAGCTTCTTACCATTGCAATTCCGGCACTGGAAGAAATGCAGAGAGATGGTGAAGAGGGAAGAAAGAAGATGACTGCGATCACACGTTATGTGACCGTAGGTCTTGCTTTATTTGAGTCAATCGCAATGGCAATCGGATTCGGACGTCAGGGTATGATTCCGAATCTGGACTTCTTTAAAGGTGTTGTAGTTGTTGCCTGCCTTACAGCCGGTTCAGCTATGCTGATGTGGCTCGGTGAGCGTATTACGGAAAAAGGCGTTGGAAATGGTATTTCCATCGTACTTACCATTAATATCATTTCCAGAGTACCAAGCGACCTGACATTACTGTATGAGAACTTTATTAAAGGAAAAACAATTGCAAAGGGTACTCTTGCAGGACTGATCATTGCAGCCGTTATTCTTCTGGTAGTAGTTCTGGTACTTATCCTTAACGGAGCAGAGAGAAGAATTCCGGTTCAGTATTCCAAGAAAATGGTTGGAAGAAAGCTGATGGGCGGTCAGTCCACCAATATTCCGCTGAAGGTTAACACCGCCGGTGTTATCCCGGTAATCTTTGCATCCTCCATTATGTCTTTCCCGGCTGTCATTGCGCAGTTAACAGGAAAAGGTAATGGTACAGGAATCGGAAGTGAGATTATTCGTGGTCTTTCTTCCAATAACTGGTGTAATCCGAAACAGCTCCAGTATACATGGGGATTGGTTCTTTACATCGTACTTTGTGTTTTCTTTGCATATTTCTATACTTCCATTACATTCAATCCTCTGGAAGTAGCAGATAATATCAAAAAGCAGGGTGGATTTATTCCGGGTATTCGTCCTGGAAAACCTACGTCAGACTATTTGACTAATATCTTAAATTATATTATATTTATAGGTGCAGTAGGTCTTATCATTGTGTGCGTGATTCCGTTCATCTTTAATGGTGTATTCGGAGCGAATGTTTCATTCGGTGGTACATCTATCATCATTATTGTTGGTGTTATCCTCGAAACTGTGAAACAGATTGAGTCACAGCTTCTCGTACGTAATTACAAAGGCTTTCTGAACAATTAAAAATGAGAGGTTGTGGTGCATGGCATCACAGCCTTGATTTGCTAAAAAAGAAAACGGAGGGTATAACTTATGAAAATCATTATGTTGGGTGCACCGGGGGCAGGAAAAGGAACTCAGGCGAAGAAAATTGCTGCGAAATATCAGATTCCGCATATTTCTACCGGAGATATTTTCCGCGCAAACATCAAAAATGGAACAGAACTGGGTAAAAAAGCAAAAACTTATATGGATCAGGGACTTCTCGTACCTGATGAACTGACCTGTGATCTGGTTGTGGACAGAATACAACAGCCGGATGCAGCAAATGGTTATGTGCTGGATGGTTTTCCAAGAACAATTCCTCAGGCAGAGTGCTTAACAGAGGCTCTGAACAAACTGGGAAGTAAAGTTGATTATGCAATCGATGTGGATGTTCCGGATTCCAATATTGTAAACCGTATGTCCGGAAGACGTGCCTGCCTGAAATGTGGTGCTACTTATCATGTTGTACATGCAGCACCGAAGGTTGAGGGCGTTTGTGATACCTGTGGAGAGAAACTGGTGCTTCGTGATGATGACCAGCCTGAAACAGTTCAGAAACGTCTTAACGTATATCATGAGCAGACACAGCCGCTGATCGATTATTATACTAAAGAGGGAATTTTAAAATCAGTGGATGGTACAAAAGATCTTGAAGAAGTATTTGCAGATATTGTTGCCATCCTGGGAGAGTAATTGGGTGTTTTTAAACACCATCTGGAGGTAAAATGTCGGTTTCTATCAAGACAGAACATGAAATTGAACTTATGAGGGAGGCAGGTCATCTGCTTGAAAAAGTGCATGATGGTCTGATCCCTTACATTAAACCGGGAGTGAGCACAAAGGAGATTGACCGTATCGGAGAACAGATGATACGTGATCTGGGATGCATCCCGAATTTCCTGAACTACGGAGGGTTTCCGGCGTCATTCTGTATCAGTCTGAATGATGAGGTAGTTCATGGGATCCCGTCTGAAGAGAAGATCATTCAGGAGGGAGATCTTGTAAAGATTGATGCCGGTCTTATTTATAAGGGGTATCATTCTGATGCAGCGAGGACTTATGCTGTCGGTGAAGTTTCACCGCAGGCACGTAAGCTGATGGATGTGACCAGAGAGTGTTTCTTTGAGGGACTCAAGGCCGCACGTGCGGGAAATCATCTGAATGATATTTCCAAGGCAATCGGTGCTCATGCTGCAAAATATCATTATGGGATTGTCCGCGACCTGGTTGGACATGGAATCGGCACTCACCTTCATGAGGATCCGCAGATCCCGAATTTTCCGCAGAAGCGAAGAGGAGTTCGTCTGATGCCGGGTATGACACTTGCTGTAGAGCCTATGATCAATCTGGGACGTGCAGATGTGGCATGGCTGGATGATGAGTGGACTGTTGTAACTATGGATGGTTCTCTTTCTGCTCATTATGAGAATACGATTCTTATTACAGACGGAGATCCGGAGATTCTGACTCTTACGAAATAATTGGACGACATACAGGAGGTTTAAAATGTCAAAAGCAGATGTAATCGAAGTGGAAGGCACTGTTCTGGAAAAGCTGCCTAATGCGATGTTTAAAGTGGAACTGGAGAACAAACATGTGGTGCTTGCACATATCAGTGGTAAGTTACGTATGAATTTTATTCGTATTCTTCCTGGAGATAAAGTTACGATTGAACTGTCTCCGTATGATCTGTCTAAGGGCAGGATTATCTGGAGAGATAAGTAAGAAATATTGGACTGCAGTTGGTGCAGTGATGAGAAAGAGAGCTGGAGGGATCTGGTTCTCTTTTTTTGTGCCAGAAGGGACGCGTAAAAGGGACGCGTATAAAAATAATTCATTTCATGTGCGGTTTCGGCATCTAAGATATTCTAAGGTGAAAAAAATCTGCTAAAGGCATGAGCCGCCTTATCAAACTCGCTCCGTTGCAAACTTCGCTCAGACAGTGATACAGTCGGCTCATAACGCAGATTTTTTTCGCCTAAGAATATCTAAGATACCTGCAAATGCACATGAAATGAATTATTTTTCTACGCTGTGTGTTGGCAGTGGGAAGGTTTAGCTGTGATTTTTCAAACATGCTCCGGAATAGATATTAAAACTAGTTTTTATAGATGGATGATTGGGGGAAATGGGGGAGAAAATGAAAAAATGTGATTTTATTCAAAAAAGTGCTTGCATTTTATATTTTGCTGTGATAATATATAAGCCGAACGCGTGAGTATATTGTATTTGTGCGCTCAAAAAACTGCAGATTTTAATGAATTTACGGAAGGAGGATTTCCAGTGAAAGTAAGATCATCTGTAAAGCCGATCTGCGAAAAATGCAAGATCATTAAAAGAAAAGGATCTATCAGAGTAATCTGTGAGAATCCAAAACACAAACAGCGTCAGGGTTGATTGACGGTTTAAAGTTTGTATAACGTGCGGCTGCAGTGTGAGACGCCCGGAAGGGTTGTTCAGACTGTTAAGATAGTTTTAGCATGTATTGCCTAATACCGAGAGGCAACGTTGGCCCGTTGGCCGCAGTAATTCGGAAAGGCTGCTTTTCGCCAATTGCAGCTGGGTGTTTTACCGAGGCACCCCAATTAGGAACTGAGAAATAAGGAAGTGATGTGTCCGATACATCCCATTTCACCTTACTTGAGTGAGAGAATTCGCGAGGGTAAGTGATGTACAGGCATTAAGGACTTTCAAAGTAGAAGATGGAGGAAACAGTACATGGCTCGTATAGCTGGTGTAGACTTACCAAGAGAAAAACGTATTGAAATCGGTCTTACCTACATTTATGGTATTGGTAGACCAAGCGCAGACAAAATCCTTGCAAAGGCAGAAGTTAATCCTGACACACGTGTCAGAGATTTGACTGATGACGAAGTAAAGAGACTCAGCGCAGTTATTGATGAAACAATGACAGTAGAAGGTGACCTTCGTAGAGAAATCGCCCTCAACATTAAGAGACTGCAGGAAATCGGATGCTACAGAGGTATCCGTCATCGTAAAGGACTTCCGGTTCGTGGTCAGAAGACTAAGACCAACGCCAGAACACGTAAAGGTCCTAAGAGAACAGTAGCTAATAAGAAGAAATAAATAAAGCTTTAAACATCTGATAAGCGTAGGCTGATCTTATGAGGAAGCTTGCATGGACACTTGATGAATGACGAGCGAAGCGAGGAAATGAATTTAGTGGACATGGTGTTTCTTGTAACATATATTTGATTGATAAATAGGAAAGTGTAGGTTAGTTTTAAAATGGCTAAAGTGACTAAAAAAGCGACTGCAAAACGTCGTGTCAAGAAAAACGTTGAACACGGACAGGCACATATTCAGTCTTCTTTCAACAATACAATTGTTACTCTGACTGACAATGAAGGAAACGCTCTTTCATGGGCAAGTGCTGGTGGTCTTGGATTTAGAGGTTCAAGAAAATCTACTCCTTATGCAGCACAGATGGCAGCTGAGACTGCAACAAAAGCTGCACTTATTCATGGTTTGAAAACTGTAGATGTTATGGTAAAAGGACCAGGTTCTGGACGTGAAGCTGCAATCCGTGCCCTTCAGGCTTGCGGACTGGAAGTAACAAGCATCCGCGACGTAACTCCGGTACCACACAACGGTTGCCGCCCACCAAAACGCAGAAGAGTCTAATTGATTTAGAATATTAGGAGGTATTTGAGAAATGGCAGTAAATAGAGTGCCTGTTCTGAAAAGATGCAGATCCCTTGGCCTGGATCCGATTTATTTAGGAATTGATAAAAAATCCACAAGACAGTTAAAACGTGCAAATCGTAAAATGTCTGAGTATGGTTTACAGTTAAGAGAAAAACAGAAAGCAAAATTCATCTACGGAGTTCTGGAAAAACCTTTCCACAACTACTACGACAAAGCTGACAGAATGCCTGGACAGACTGGTGCAAACCTTATGATCCTTCTTGAGAGCAGACTTGACAATGTAGTATTCCGTATGGGATTTGCAAGAACAAGAAAAGAAGCTCGTCAGATTGTTGACCACAAGCATGTACTTGTAAACGGAAAATGTGTAAACATTCCTTCCTACCTTGTAAAAGCCGGTGATCAGATCGAGATCAGAGAAAAATCCAAAGGTTCTGAAAGATACAAAGGTATCCTTGAAGTAACTGGCGGACGTCTTGTTCCGGAATGGATCGATGTAGATCAGGAGAACTTAAAAGGAACTGTAAAAGAACTTCCTAACAGAGAAGCAATTGATGTTCCTGTAAACGAGATGCTTATCGTCGAGTTGTACTCCAAATAATCCATAGGATTATATCATAGAAAATTACCTGGTAATATTTCTATTATTTATACGATTCAGTGGTTGATTATTATCTTCCGCTGAATTGTAGTATTTGAATGAATACCCCTCAAACTTTTATTAACCCAGAAGGAGGGAACCCTATAGTGTTTGATTTTAATAAACCTAAGATCGAGATTACCGAATTATCTGAAGATAAAAAATTTGGCAGATTCGTAGTTGAGCCTCTGGAAAGAGGATATGGAACTACACTTGGAAATTCTTTAAGAAGAATTATGCTGTCTTCCCTGCCGGGTGCAGCTGTAAGCCAGGTTAAAATTGATGGTGTGCTTCACGAATTCAGCTCCATTCCGGGCGTAAAAGAAGACGTGAGCGATATTATCATGAATCTGAAGAGCCTTGCTATTAAGAACCACAGCACAGACAATGAGCCGAAAACCGCATACATCGAATGTGAAGGAAAAGGTGTTGTAACTGCAGCTGATATCCAGGCTGATCAGGATATCGAGATCATGAATCCGGATCAGGTGATTGCTACTTTAAACGGTGGCAAGGACTGCAGACTTGCTATGGAGCTTACTATTACAAAAGGCCGCGGATATATCAGTGCTGATAAAGGTAAATCTGATGATATGCCGATTGGTGTACTTGCAGTTGATGCTATCTATACACCGGTAGACAGAGTCAACATGACTGTAGAGAATACACGTGTTGGTCAGGTAACCGATTATGATAAGCTGACACTGGATGTGTATACAAACGGTACACTTGATCCGGATGAGGCGGTAAGCCTTGCAGCAAAAGTATTAAGCGAGCACTTGAGCCTTTTCATTGACCTTTCCGAGAATGCAAAGACCGCTGAGGTTATGATCGAGAAAGAAGACAATGAGAAAGAAAAAGTCCTGGAAATGAGCATTGATGAACTTGAGTTATCTGTTCGTTCCTATAACTGCTTGAAGAGAGCCGGTATTAATACAGTTGAAGAATTATGTAACAAGACTTCTGATGATATGATGAAGGTTCGTAACCTTGGACGTAAATCATTAGAAGAAGTTCTTGCGAAACTGAAAGAGCTGGGCTTACAGCTTCAGCCTGCAGAAGAGTAAGAATTGATCAGGTTATTGGTTCTCTAAGGGAACAATAACCAGTTAGCAAAGAGATATTATACGGTGGGGATGCCTAAGCAGTCGGACAGTAAGACCGAACAAGCGTGCCCGGCTGTCCCACAGATGGAGGAAAATTAAATGGCAAAATATAGAAAATTAAGCAGAACTTCTGACCAGAGAAAAGCATTACTGAGAAGCCAGGTAACAAGCCTTTTATATCATGGAAAAATTGTTACTACAGAAGCTAAAGCAAAAGAAATCCGTAAAATCGCAGAAGGCCTTGTAGCTATGGCTGTTCGTGAAAAAGATAACTTCGAAACTGTTACTGTAACTGCTAAAGTTGCTCGTAAAGATGCTGAAGGCAAGAGAGTAAAAGAAGTTGTTGACGGAAAGAAGAAAACTGTATACGATGAAGTACAGAAAGAGATCAAGAAAGATGCTCCTTCCAGACTTCACGCTCGTCGTCAGATGATGAAAGTTTTCTACCCGGTTAAAGAAGTACCTGCAAAGGGTGCCGGAAGAAAGAAAAACACTAAAGACGTAGATATGGTTGCTAAGATGTTCGATGAGATCGCTCCAAAATACGCTGACCGTAACGGTGGTTACACAAGAATCGTTAAGATCGGACCGCGTAAAGGCGACGCTGCAATGGAAGTACTGATCGAATTAGTATAATCCAGCCAGATTTTCGATTTTATATTTGTCCAGACGATGATAAGACTGCATATGTATGGTGTTCATGCCGTATATATGCAGTTTTTTTGTTATGCTATAGGAAATCACTTCCTTGTAACATAACCGTTTATTACCCTTGATTATTTGAGCCAGATAGCGTAAAATCGTAGAGTATATAAAAACCATATTGATGAAGAAGTGTTAAATAAGACATTGGATTGTTACAAAATACGAGAGCAAAAGATAAGCGAGGAATACAAATGACCGGCAGGAGATTGAAAAATTGAGGCAGAATACGAAAAAGAAAAGATCAGGATTTGGTTATTTCATCAGAATGTTTTTGATGTTGGTGGAATTACTGGCTGTTACACTGTTCCTGTGGGGAAATGATGCTTATTCCATATCTGCCACCACACCTGAATTTAAGTGGGAAAATTATAAAACGATCGCACATGCACTGGGAGGGATTGGTGATAAAACCTATCTGAATTCAAAAGAGAGTTTTCTGGCAGGCTATCAGATGGGGTGCAGGTTGTTTGAAGTTGATCTTGTGAAGACATCTGACAATGTATGGGTGTGCCGCCATAGCTGGTATCAGTCTCTTGGACAATGGGAGGGCGATGAAAAGAAAGTTCTGTCCTCAGAGGAATTCTTATCCCGGCCTATTTATGGAAAATATACGCCTATAACATTTGAAGATCTGCTGGTTCTGCTGAGTGATTATCCGGACGCTTTTGTGATGCTGGATTCCAAACAGTATTCTCTCCGTAATTATCAGAAAACAGTGGAAGATTATGCAGACTATATTGAACTGGCAGAGGCTGCCGGTGTCCCGGATGTGATGCGGCAGGTCATACCGGAAATTTATAACCAGGCAATGTTTGCCGGAACAGCACTGCTGTACGATTTTCCAGGATATATTTATTCTTTATGGCAGGAATACTCTATTAAAGAACTGACTGAAATTGCGGCATTTTGCAGAGAAAAGAATATTCAGGCAGCTACAGTCTACTATAAATACTGGTCAGAGGATGTGCAGAAGATTTTTGACAAAAAAGGAATCAGGTTATATATTTATACTGTGAATGACCTGAAAGAAGCACAATATTATATGCAAGAGGGTGCGGCAGGTGTATGCTCAGACTATTTGCAGGATACTATGTTTAACTGAGTTGTTCTGCCGGCATTATGAAATGATCATAGAGGATTATTATAGCTATAGCTGTTCCGGAATGAATAAGGGTAAAGATATCAGGAGCAAAAAGAATTTTAACAGGATATAGCAAGAATTCTCCCTCCTCTATAGGTGGTAGATGAATTGCAAATAAGAAAATGAACGGCAGTGGCGGGCGGAGAGAAATCGGTATCTCCCACTGACATGAGGCAAACCACAGTCAGTATGTTGTTGACACGTCAGACTCTGTGAAATTACCGACTGTGAGTTGAAACAAATAAGCGGCAATAACAAAGATTATATTTATAAAGGAAATTATCATACACAATGAAAATAAGAGTAATGATTGCTGTCTGTGCAGCAAAATTTGTAGGATACGTATGTAAGAAAATGGGAAGACAGGGTGTGACCTGGGCAGGAAAAGTGGCGATTAAGATCTGTCCGGACATTCTGGAACAGCTTTCCTCACAGGTACGAAAGGCTATTTTTGCAACCTGCGGTACAAATGGAAAGACAACTACCAACAATATGCTCTGTGCGGCACTGGAAGCGGAAGGACAGAAAGTAATCTGTAACCATACAGGTTCCAATATGCTCAATGGAGTTGTTGCCGCATTTGTGCTGGCTTCGAAATGGAATGGTAAAATTGATGCGGACTATGCATGCATTGAGGCCGATGAAGCATCCACCAGACATATTTTTCCGAGAATCAAACCGGACTATATGCTTCTGACAAATCTTTTCCGCGACCAGCTTGACAGATACGGAGAGATTGATATCACTATGAACATTCTGGAAGAAATGATGCGCAAGGTTCCGAAGATGCAGATTATTGTAAACGGTGATGATGCATTATCCGCATATCTTGCCATGGATTCCGGGAATCCATATGTAACTTATGGTATCAGTAAACCGGTGATCAAATCAGCAGCAAATGAAATCAGGGAGGGACGTTTCTGCAAGCGATGCGGTGAGAAGCTGGAATATCGTTTCTATCATTACAGCCAGCTGGGAGATTATTATTGTCCAAAATGCGGATTTGCAAGACCGAAGCCGGATTTTGATGCGGAGGATGTAAAGGTAGGCGACCAGCTTAGCTTTTGTGTAGAAGGAAAACACATTGTAGCAAATTATAAGGGATTTTATAATGTGTATAATATACTGGCAGCTTATGCGGGAGTGAGGACTGCAGGATTTGCGGGAGAGCATTTCGGGGATATGCTCCGCAGATTTAATCCGGAAAACGGACGTATGGAGCAGTTTCGTATTAAGGGAACAGGAGTAACTTTAAATCTTGCCAAGAATCCGGCGGGATTTAATCAGAATATTTCCGCAGTGATGCAGGATCAGGCACCGAAGGACATCATTATTGCGATCAATGATAATGCTCAGGACGGAACAGATATTTCCTGGCTCTGGGATGTTGATTTTGATCTTCTTGGAAATGATTCAGTGAAATCTATCACTGTAAGCGGTATCCGCTGTCAGGATATGCGTCTGCGCCTGAAATATGTGGATATTCCTTCTATTCTTCAGGGAGATGTTGAGAAAGCAATCCGCGACAGAGTAGAGGACGGAACAGGAAACCTGTATGTGCTGGTAAACTATACAGCATTATTCAGTACAAGAAACATTCTGAAGAGACTGGAGGGTGAGAGATAATGAAAATCACAATAGGACATTTATATCCGGATCTTCTGAATCTTTATGGTGACAGAGGTAATATTCAGTGTCTGATGAAGAGATGCCAGTGGCGTGGGATTGAGGCTGAGACCATACCGTTTGAGCTGGATGATAAAATAGATTTCTCGAAGCTTGATATCGTACTTCTGGGTGGCGGTTCGGACAGAGAGCAGATGATCGTATGTGAGAAGCTTCAGGAAATCCAGCCGGATTTTAAGGCTTATGTGGAAGATAACGGCGTTGTCATTGCAATCTGCGGTGGCTATCAGTTACTTGGGAAGTATTACAAAACAGATCAGGGAAACATGAAAGGACTGGACCTGGTAGACTTGTATACAGAGCAGGGCGAAGGCCGTCTGATCCAGAATATCGTTCTGCAGAGTGAGCTGTTTGATATGCCGATCGTTGGATTTGAGAATCATGGAGGAAGAACCTGCATTAATAATAACAAACCACTGGGAAAAGTACTTTACGGTGCAGGAAATGACGGTAAGTCAGGCTATGAAGGCGTAGTATATAAGAATGTGATAGGGACTTATCTGCATGGACCGTTACTTCCGAAGAATCCGCAGCTTGCAGACTGGCTCATTCAACATGCGTTGGAAAGAAAGTATGGAAAAGAAACAGAACTTACACCGTTAGATGACAGTCAGGAAAAAGAAGCAAATGACTATATATACCACAGATTTGTAAGAGGATAATTATGGCGAAATCATGTAATCAAAAAGGAAAAATACTGTATCTGCAGAAAATGCTGTCTGAGACAACCAGCCAAAAGCCTGTCACCATGCAGGAGATTCTGGCAAAACTGGAAGAACAGGGGATTCGAGCTGAGCGAAAGAGTATTTATGATGATATGGAAACCCTGCGTGATTTTGGAATGGATATACATTACAGAAGAGGACGGGAAGGAGGATATTATGAGGAAAAATCTGCTTCAGATAAAACAGAAGCGGATAATACGATAATACATCAGCCAGATGGCGAAACAGGAGAGAAATCTGAAAATGTGCAGGAACAGATTGGAAAAGAATCTGAAGCACCTGCAAAGATCAGTGCTCCGACACCCTCCCAAACAGGAGAGAATATAAAAGAAATCAGGCTTGTATGTCAGAATTCTACAAAGAAAAAAATCCAGCGTACCTTTGGTTCGGAGATTTTCTGCAAAATAAAGGGGGAGGATAATTTTATTGTAACTGTTGAGGTTGTGGTTGATAAGGCATTTTTTGGATGGTTGACTTCTATGGGAAGAAATGTACATATTCTGAAACCAAAGAAAGCAGCCGTTGCCTATCGGGATTATCTGAAGAACATTGCAAAAGATTATAAGGGAATTGATAAATAAATATGATATCAGAAAGGATCGTATTATGAAAAGAAGAGCAACAGCTATTCTGCTTGGAATAATGGTATCCTCCATGTTCCTGTCTGCCTGCGGGAAGAATGAGGCAAAAGAAGCAGCAAATGAAAGCGCCCAGGTAGAAGAAGAGGGCGTAGGCGAAGTAACTGAGGAAGGTGAAAAAGTAGAGGCAGAAAATAAAAATGCTTCTGATGCCGATGACAGCAGCAAGGCAGGAGACAGTGCAAAATCAGACGAAGACAATAAAGAGACATCAGTGAAGGAGGAAGAAGACGGAGATTCTTCAGGCAAAGATTCAGATGATGAATCAGAGGAAGATGCTGAGGTAACGGAAGCTTCTGCTGGAAAGATAGGTGTGCTTCTTTCTGATGACGATGAGGATGCAAAAATTGACAGCGAAGAGATGACTTCGCAGATTGAAGATGGAGGATATGAGGCAGATGTGAAGAATGCCGGCGGCGATCCTGCGCTTCAGATTTCCCAGATTCAGGAATTTATTGATGAGAAGGTTTCTGCCCTGATCATTGATCCGGTAGATTCCTATGGTCTGACAGATATCCTGAAAACTGCCAAAGAGCAGGAAATACCGGTTATTTCCTATGACAGTCTGATCCGGGATACTGCGGATATCAATTATTATGTAACTTATGATACCAGAGCAATAGGAAAGGATATTGCCAAAGAAATTATCAAAAAAATGGATCTGGATAAAGCCAGAGAGGATAAGAAGTCTTATACAATAGAATTTCTCATGGGATCTCCGGATGACAATGCTGCACTGTTTCTGTGTAATGGAATCCAGGAAGGGCTTCAGGAATATCTGGATGATGGAACACTTGTATGTAAATCCGGAAATACGTCATTTGATGATACAGGAATCATGAGATGGAGCGAGACATCTGCAAAGACAAAACTTGATTCAATCATAAGTGAGTTTTATGCAGAGGAGAAGGCTCCGGATATTATCTGTACTGCATATGACGGATTTGCTTATGCTGCAGAGGAAATTTTAAATGACAGTGGTCTGGAACCGGGAAGTGATGAATGGCCGATGATCACAGGATATGGCAGTGAGGCACAGGCAGTAAAGGATATTGCAGCAGGTAAAATGTCATTTACCATGTTTATGGACCGTAAGGAACTGGCTAAGGGCGGAGCACAGATGGCCATTGACTATCTGACAGGAGAGAAAGTTGACGTAAAAGATTATTCACAGTATGATAACGGAGTAAAGATTGTGGGAACTTTTACATGTGGAGCACAGATGATCGACAAGGATAATTATCAGATTCTTGTGGATAACGGAACTTATACGGAAGATGAGATCGCTCCTGATCCCACACCGACACCGGAGGTGACACCTGCGCCAGAGGCAACACCTGTGCCGAAAGTGACATTAAAGACAGCCTCAGAGGAAGATTCAAAAGAAGTGACACCAACTCCCGAAACAGAAGATAAATCAGAAGGTGAAACGAGAGAAAATCTGATCTATGATTCCGAAGATAACTCAAAAGTGGAGAAAACATCAGATCAGAAAAAATAAAGAATTCATAGAACAAAAAAGGATGGGTTTTCCCATCCTTTTATAGTTAATCTCTGAAGGTTAAGGAATCGTCTGTCATGGAATCAACAATGGCAAGAGATTCAAGACGTATTCCCATATCGCGGATCTCCTGACCGCCATGTTGGAATCCTTTCTCAATAACAATACCGGCTCCTTCAAGAGTTGCCCCTGATTTCTTAACAATATCGATCAGGCCGAGAAGTGCACATCCGTTAGCAAGGAAATCATCAATCAGAAGTACATGATCTTCAGGTCCGAGAAACTTCCTGGAAAGGATCACATCATATACTTTCTTATGAGTGAAAGATTCTACTTTAGTTGTATACATTTCTCCATCCAGATTCACGCTCTGTGCTTTCTTGGCAAAAACTACAGGTACATCAAAGTACTGTGCAGCAATACAGGCGATACCGATACCGGATGCTTCAATTGTAAGGATTTTAGTGATTGGACAGTCGGAGAAGCGGCGTTTGAATTCTTTGCCGATTTCATTGATGAGGGTAATATCCATCTGATGATTTAAGAAACTGTCTACTTTTAAAATATTTCCCGGTTTTACAACTCCATCCTTAAGAATTCGGTCTTTTAAAAGCTTCATAGATTTCTCTCCTTTATATATGTAATTAGTTTGTAGCTGTCGGTAACTATCCGGTACACTGCTTCCCGAAAGTACTGAATAGTTACAGTTACTGTGAATATGCAGAATTCAAAAAAACATCAGGCTGCAAAATGAACAGTAACATTGCTGTTTTGATAATTATAAACTATGATACGCTATAATTCGTCTTCATGCAATTATTTTTGACAAAAAATCTAAAAATAATTATAATAGTCTCAGACTGGTTGGGAAAAACCGCAGGACAATCTGTGCAGATTGCCGTAAATCAGCCGAAGAGGGCTAAATAGTGAAACGGATTGTGAATATCCGTCTTACGGACTGGAGATGGAATATGAAAGAATATGAACTGATATGGGAAATTTTTAATAAATGTCCGCGGAATCAGATGCGTGATGTTTTTGTGGAAGAGCTGGAACTTGAGGATCCGGAAGAATATATCAGAAATAAATTCAAAGGAAAAGAAGTTTCCTATGAAAAAACTGTCCTGGAGGATGGAACCATTATTTTTGATATTACGACTTCACAAATAAAACAGCGTTGCTCCTTTACAGAAATTTGACAAATGTGGTATAATATCATTTACGCTGTACGGAAGTGCTGTAAGCAGGAAAGCCACAGACAGTGTGTGAGGATATAAAGACAGATAAGCGGTAAAGAATCGGATATTCTGAAAGAGAAAGGGGAATGTTATGGCCGAGGAACAAAAGACACATACGCATGTACTGGAGGATGGGACGGTAGTTGAACATTCTCATGGGGAGCATGGGCATCATCACAGTCATGCGCATACAAAGGCAGTGCTGAATCGTATGTCCAGAGCAATCGGACATATGGAATCTATCAAACGTATGATAGAGGACGGAAGAGACTGTGCGGAAGTTCTGATACAGCTTTCAGCAGTGAAATCTGCTATCAATAATACAGGTAAGATCATTCTGCAGGATCATATCGAACACTGTATCGTAGATGCAGTGGAACATGGTGATAAAGAGGCAATTAAAGAACTTGAGGTAGCAATTGACAGATTTGTAAAGTAATATGCGTACTCCAGACTGGCAATAGAGAATATTTTGTTATTGTTCACACACCACTATCCCGCGAGGTGTTTTGGCATGAATATGCCAAAATCCCGAGACATACAAGCCAAAATTCCATTGCCGTAGGCAATCTGGAATGAATTTTGGCTACGTTACTGTGAACGGAGTGAACAGTAACAATATTTTGTCAGTACAGCAGTGCGTAAATATAAAGGAGAAGATTAATTATGGCAAAAGAATGTAACAACACTTCATGCGACAAAGCAAGCTGCGAAGGTTGTTCCAGCAGCAAGAAACAGCAGAGCTTTCAGGCAGAAATGAATGCTCAGTCAAATGTAAAACATGTGATCGGGGTTGTCAGCGGAAAGGGTGGAGTTGGTAAATCCTTCGTAACAGGCTCTCTGGCAAACATGATGGCAGCACAGGGATACAAAGTCGGTATCCTGGATGCGGATATCACAGGACCGTCCATTCCGAAAATGTATGGATTAAAGGGTGCAGCAATGGCAAATGATGAAGGTATCTACCCGATGATCACAAAAAACGGGATCAAGGTAATGTCCATCAACCTTCTGCTTCCTACAGAGGATACTCCTGTAATCTGGAGAGGTCCGGTTCTTGCAAATATGGTAAAACAGTTCTGGACAGATGTTATCTGGGGCGACGTAGACTATCTGTTTGTGGATATGCCTCCTGGAACAGGTGATGTTCCGCTTACAGCATTCCAGTCTCTGCCGATCGAAGGAATCGTGATCGTAACATCACCTCAGGATCTGGTTAAGATGATCGTTAAGAAAGCCTTTAATATGGCTGAGATGATGAAGATACCGGTACTTGGAATCGTAGAGAACTACAGCTATGTGAAATGTCCGGACTGCGGAAAAGAGATCAAAGTCTTTGGTGAGAGCCATATTGATGAGATCGCAGCAGAGCTGAAGGTTCCTGTACTTGGAAAAATGCCGATTGATATGGATTATGCAACCAAGGCAGACGGCGGATTCTTTGCAGCAATCGATAATCAGTATATTACTGATGCGTTGGCTGTAATGCCGAAATAAGAAAAAGAAGTTCTCATTCAGTAAGAAACGCGATTATAAAAATTGTTGTTTCAGTACTGAGTGAGGACTTCTTTTATTATATGGAAGTAAACATTTCAATAAAGCGTTCAGCAGCCTGAGAGACAGTAAGACTGTCATGCTGGGCAAGTATAAGCTGACGTCCGGGAAGAGGCTCTTTTAACATCAGCGGTGTCAGCTGATCATTTTCTTTTAACATATAATCAGGAACACAGGCAATCCCCAGTCCGATCCGTGCCAGATCCAGAAGCAGGTCATTACTGTTTAACTCTACTTCAGGAAGAAGCTTGAGATTATGGGCTGTGAATGCCTCTCGCAGATATTCACTGGTGGTACTTTTGGGGGAAAGCATCAGGATTGGATAGTTCAGAAGCTCCTGCAGTTCGGTCTGAACAGTGTGTACAGGAAAGTAATCCGTATTGGCAACGAATACATCGTGGAATTCTTTTAGTACACGTGTCTGAAAATGGCTGCCAAGTCTGGAATTAGGACAGTTGCATACAATCAGATCTGCCTGACCTTTCTCCAGAAGCTCTGCACAGCCGATGGAGGTACTGTTTGTGACTTTGATACGGACATCCGGGTAGGTTTGATGGAATTTCTGAAGATAATCAATGAGAAAATACCGGCAGATCGTATCGCTGGCAGCAATACGCAGCTGGCCTTTCAGCAGATTGTCTCCTGACAGGAGAGATTCTCCCTCGTCCAGAAGTTGGAGAGCCGGTTTTACATGCTGGAGCAGAAGTTCTCCTTCAGGAGTTAACAATACTTTCTTGGTACTGCGGATAAAAAGAGGATGATTTAGCTTCTTTTCCAGAGTTTTAATGGACTGGCTGACTGCTGACTGGGAGATAAAAAGCTGGCGGGAGGCCTCTGAGAAGCTGAGGGTGGTGGCAACATAGTAGAATACTTTGTATAGTTCAAGATTAATATCCATAGAAATAAATCCTTTCATAAAATAATGTGATGATACAAATTGTCGGCAACAATGGAACTTTAGATAGTATGTCTCGGGATTTTGGCATATTCATTCCAAAACATTTCACGGATAGTGATTAATTAGTGTTACTGTTCACTCCGTTCTCAGTAACACGCTTCGCGATGCACAGAATTTATGCTAATCGCATAAATTCGCGCGGTATATCTCGGGTTTTCTGTGACCTTCGCTCACAAAAAACACCTCGCGGGATATTACCAGTGAACAGTAACTAATTAGTTACATTAATAAAAAATATAAGATATATTAATTTTACTAATGATATTTCCTATGATACTATAAAGAAAGCAATAGTTCAAGCAGCAGGTTCACTGGAGTCGGGCTGCAAGGTGCTTTTAAAGCATTTTTAAAACAATGCATACATAAGAAAGGAGTTTCTATGAGTAACGTAAGACGTGTCTATGTAGAAAAGAAACCGGCCTTCGCTGTACAGGCAAAGGAATTAAAACATGAGGTCAGCAGCTATCTGGGAATTAAATCCGTAACAGCAGTACGTGTGCTGATCCGCTATGATGTAGAAAATATTTCTGATGAAGTTTTTGATAAAGCATGCAAAACTGTTTTTGCAGAGCCACCTGTAGATGATTTATATCTGGAAAATTTTGAGGCAGCAGAAGGCTCCCGCATCTTCTCTGTAGAATTTTTACCGGGACAGTTTGACCAGAGAGCAGATTCTGCTGTTCAGTGTGTACAGTTCCTGGATGAGAATGCACAGCCTATCATTCGTTCCGCAACTACTTATGTAATTGAAGGAACTATTTCAGATGAAGAATTTGATGCTATCAAGCATCACTGCATCAACCCTGTAGATTCCCGTGAGACAGGTCTGCAGAAACCGGAAACACTGGTAACTGTTTTCCCGGAACCGGAAGATGTTAAGATTTTTGACGGATTTAAGGAAATGCCGGAAGCAGAATTAAAGGAACTTTATGATTCTTTAAATCTTGCCATGACATTCAAGGATTTCCAGCATATCCAGCATTATTTCAAAGAAGAAGAGAAACGTGACCCGTCCATGACAGAAATCCGTGTACTTGATACATACTGGTCTGATCATTGCCGTCACACAACCTTCTCCACAGAACTGACAGATGTAAAATTTGACGAAGGTGATTACAAAGCACCGATCGTAGATACTTACAAGAAATATCTTGCTGACAGAGAAGAACTTTACAAGGGCCGTAAGGACAAATTTGTCTGCCTGATGGACCTGGCTCTGATGGCTATGAAGAAACTGAAAGCAGAAGGAAAGCTTGCTGATCAGGAAGAATCTGATGAGATCAATGCCTGCAGTATTGTAGTTCCTGTAGACGTAGACGGTAAAGAAGAGGAATGGCTGATCAACTTCAAGAATGAGACACATAACCATCCTACTGAGATCGAGCCATTCGGTGGTGCAGCTACCTGCCTTGGCGGTGCGATCCGCGACCCGCTTTCAGGACGTACCTATGTATATCAGGCAATGCGTGTAACTGGTGCGGCAGATCCTACTGTTTCTGTAAAAGAAACTCTCAAGGGTAAACTTCCGCAGAAGAAACTGGTAAGAAGCGCAGCTCATGGCTACAGCTCCTATGGAAACCAGATCGGTCTTGCAACAGGCTATGTAAAAGAAGTTTATCATCCAAATTATGTGGCAAAACGTATGGAGATCGGTGCTGTTATGGGTGCTGCTCCAAGACGTGCGGTTATCCGTGAGAACTCTGATCCGGGAGATATCATTATCTTGCTTGGAGGACGTACAGGACGTGACGGTATCGGTGGTGCTACAGGTTCTTCCAAGGTTCATACAGAAGCTTCTATTGAAGTGTGCGGTGCTGAGGTTCAGAAAGGTAATGCTCCTACTGAACGTAAGATCCAGCGTATGTTCCGCCGTGAAGAAGTCAGCCATATTATCAAGAAATGTAATGACTTTGGTGCAGGCGGTGTTTCCGTTGCTATCGGTGAGCTGGCAGCAGGTCTGAGGGTAGATCTTGACAAGGTTCCGAAGAAATATGCAGGTCTTGACGGAACTGAGATCGCAATCTCCGAATCTCAGGAACGTATGGCTGTAGTAGTTGACCCGAAAGATGTAGATACTTTCCTTGGCTATGCAAATGAAGAGAACCTGGAGGCAATTCCGGTTGCAGTTGTAACAGAGGATCCTCGTCTGGTACTTGTATGGAGAGGAAAAGAAATCGTAAATATTTCCCGTGCATTCCTTGACACTAACGGTGCACATCAGGAGACAACTGTAGAAGTAGAAATCCCTAACAAAGAAGGCAATCTCTTTGAAGAGCGCCCGGATGTAGCTGATGTAAAAGCTAAATGGATGGAAACTCTGGCAGACTTAAATGTATGCTCTCAGAAAGGACTTGTGGAAATGTTCGACGGTTCTATCGGAGCAGGCAGTGTATTTATGCCATACGGTGGTAAATATCAGCTCACAGAGACTCAGTCCATGGTAGCAAAGGTTCCGGTACAGAATGGTAAAACAGATACTGTAACCATGATGAGCTATGGCTTTGATCCGTATTTATCTTCCTGGAGCCCATATCACGGAGCTGCTTATGCAGTGACAGAGTCTGTTGCAAGAATCGTGGCTACAGGTGGTGACTATAAGAAAATCCGTTTTACATTCCAGGAATACTTCCGTCGTATGACAGAAGATCCTAAGAGATGGAGCCAGCCTTTCGCAGCACTTCTCGGTGCTTATGCAGCACAGATGGGATTTGGACTTCCATCTATCGGTGGTAAGGACAGTATGTCCGGTACATTTAATGATATTGATGTACCTCCGACACTGGTATCTTTTGCAGTTGACGTTGCGAAGATCCAGGATGTGATCACACCGGAATTAAAGAAAGCAGGAAATAAACTGGTATGGCTTCGTGCACCGAAAGATCAGTATGATCTGCCGGATTATGCAGGAATCATGGATCAGTATGAGAAACTTCATAAAGATATGCAGGATGGCAAGGTTGTTTCTGCTTATGCACTTGACCGTCATGGTATTGCAGCAGCTGTTGCGAAGATGGCATTTGGTAATGGCATGGGAGTGAAGATCGAGCATAATCTTGATCCTAGAGATTTCTTTGCACCTGGATTTGGCGATATCATTCTGGAAGTTCCGGATGGAAAAGTTGGCGAACTTTCCATCACTTATACAGTGATCGGTGAAGTAACTGCTGACGGTAACTTCTCCTATGGAAATACAGTGATCACTGTAGACGAAGCTGAAAATGCATGGAAAGGTACTCTGGAAAAAGTATTTAAGACAGTTTCTTCTGAGAATGACAAAGAGGCAGCTGACAGAGATGAGAAGCTTTATCGTGCAGACAGCATTTATGTATGCAAGAACAAAGTTGCAAAACCTCGTGTATTTATTCCTGTATTCCCTGGAACAAACTGCGAGTATGACAGTACACGTGCATTTGAGCGTGCAGGTGCAGAGGTGGATGTAAAAGTATTCAAGAACCTGACTGCTGAAGATATCCATGATTCTGTAGAGCTCTTTGAGAAAGCAATCGATCAGGCACAGATCATCATGTTCCCGGGCGGATTCTCCGCAGGTGACGAACCGGATGGTTCCGCGAAATTCTTTGCAACTGCATTCCAGAATGCGAAGATCAAAGAAGCTGTTATGAAGCTGATCAATGAGAGAGACGGTCTGGCACTTGGTATTTGTAATGGTTTCCAGGCGCTGATCAAACTTGGTCTTGTACCGTATGGCGAAATCTGCGGACAGAAGGCAGATTCTCCGACACTGACATTCAATACCATTGGACGTCATATTTCCAAGATGGTTTATACAAAAGTTGTAAGTAATAAATCTCCATGGCTGCAGAAAGCACAGCTTGGTGGTGTTTACTGTAACCCGGCTTCACATGGTGAGGGTCGTTTTGTTGCAAATGACGAGTGGCTTGAGAAACTGTTTGCAAATGGACAGGTTGCAACTCAGTATGTGACTCCGGACGGACAGCTTAGCGTTGATGAAGAATGGAATGTCAATGGTTCTTATATGAACATTGAAGGTATTACCAGCCCGGATGGACGTATCCTTGGTAAGATGGCACATAGCGAACGCCGCGGGGACGGAGTTGCCATTAATATCTATGGAGAGCAGGATATTAAAATATTCGAGTCTGGTGTGGAATATTTTAAGTAAAATAGGGGAAAACTTTCCAGACGGAAGGTTCCCAGAGGAAGGACAGAAAGCGCTGTCCCTCCTCTGGACTCCACCCTTGCGCTTTCTTTTTAGGAGCGCCGGGATTGTGGTGTGGAGGAGTGTATTAACTTTGCGTATTCGCCTGGTTGGGTAGCGCCCTTTTTTGAGTGTGAAGGTCGCCACTCAAGTTTGACACCAAAACTAACGGGAAGCCAGTAAAATCAAGGCTTCCCGTATTTTGTCTGCATGTGGTATATTCGTCCGATTTAGACATGAGAAAAATTTTTTTAATATTTTAGCAATCTGCGCATCTGCTCTTGGGTACGGTATTTATGGTTTAATTCCAGATTGAAAACATGTCCGATTTCTGTTGGAAGACTTTTAGGTGTTATTAGTGCCAGAAATAGGTAATGGGAAGTTATTTAGAGTAAAATAAAAATTGTAAAAAGTAAAAAAGAAAGGATAAAAAATGAGAAAAAAGATTCTGAAAGTGTTTTTTGTGATATTGACAGGTATCACGGTGACCCTGACAGGATGTGAATTGTCAGGAAGCAACGAATCCGCGCAAACGGAAAGCGAAAGTGGTAAGGATGCTGTAAAGTTTATTCCAAATCTTACTACGGCTGTTACCAGGAAGCCAACGCCCACAGCTGTGGCAGCAAATCCAGGAGACAGTGTGCAGAATCAACAGTCTGGAAATAACGCAGAAGCGGAAATTTACCAAAGCCAGGGAGATCCCGCAGATCAGGAATCTGCACAGGAAGAAACTTATGATATCCAATATATCACTGGTAATATTCTGTATTCCGATGAAAATACGATAACAGTAGAAGTGGGCGAATCAGGAAATTATTATAATATGGTTTTTAATATAGAAAACGCCGTCCTGAATATAGCTAATGGGAGTGCTGTACGATCCGGACTGAATGTTGACCTGGAGTATTATAGTCAGAATAACGTTAATATAGTAATCATGCTTACGAGTGATGGGGAGGAATATTTACCTTCCAGTACATTAGAGGAAGCGCAGAAAATGACCGACGAATATGTACCTGATGTGAGTGAATCGGAAAACGAAGATTTTGAAGATACCTCTCCCAGTGAATATTAGATTTTCTCGCATTTTCTCGGAAAAGGCACTGCATATGCAGCGCCTTTTTCTCAGGTGCGCTCGTCAGGCGCATGTTCAAAAATCGTTAAACACCTGCAAGCTTTGCAAAAGTATCTCTTCCCGCAATTCCATCCGCAGTTAATCTCTTAGAAGTCTGGAATTTTTTCACACCTTGCTTTGTGGCGGCTCCAAAGGCATTATCAATCCCGTTATTCAGGGTAATACCATGAGCATAAAGACCAATCTGCAGAACTCCGACATAAAGGTTATTGGCCCCTTCTGAAAGCACATGAGCAGCACAGGCATTGGATGTGTTTGTTCCCCAGATGCCATCGGTTGTAAGGCCAGTGCCGTATACGGAATTAAGTGCAGTCTGGATTGCTTTAATATATGCTTTCTGACTCGCAGATCCCCAGATACCGTCTACAGTCAATCCGGCTTTGAACTTTGAGTTCAATGCAGTCTGAGCTGTTTTAACTGCGGAGGAACCTGTGGAAGCAGTTCCTTTGCCTACATAATCCTGATGCATATAACCGATTCCGATTCCAGACACTTTCACATGAACCCATACACCAGAGTTGGTTCCATCTAGCTCAAGGCTGGTTCCCTTTGATACCGTACCCATGATGGCTCCGCCTGGCGTCTGACGTACATAAACGCCATCTCCAGTACATACCCCAGTGCTTTTCGTTGTCCAGGTAGAAGGAGTTGTTGTTTCGCCAGAGTTATTAATGGAATTAATAATACTATAATCCGGCCTGGCGAATCTTGTACCGGAGGACGCACTCAATGTACGGTTTCTCTGATATACGCCGATCCCTTCAGCTACCACACCGGAACCGTCATTTGTATTGCCTTCAATGGTAGTATAAGAATTACCACTAACAGCAATAACAAGTCCAGTATGATTAAATACCGACCCATTATGATACATTACGATGTCTCCAGCTTTCGGCGTAGAATAATTGGTAAATTTGGTTGAAATGTTTGGAACACTTATATACGGCCAATGCTTTAATAATTCCGAAGCCTTCGACTTGTTAAAGGCTTTCATAAATACCCAGCTTATAAAGCAGGCACACCATGCCTGACCCTGGTATTCTGGTGCAACATCCCGCCAATACTTTGTATAATTAGCGGTTCCTGCATTTGCGGTCTTGCTGTCAAGATTTGCATTCGATGCTTTCTCACGATAACCGATTTCTGCTTTTGCAATATTTATCGCTGCCTGAATTGCATCGGATGCTGTCACCTTATAATTAGTGATATAGGTCTTTAATGCATTATATACCATTTTCTGTCGGCTCTTATATGCTCCGACCTGATTTCCGGTATCTGTCTGGCAGGCAGTATAAAGATGATCCAGTGTGTAAGGCTTTGTAGTCTTGGCAAGAATCCTTTTCACCGCAGAAAGTCCACCCTGATGGCGAAAATTTGCACACATCATTTTGGCATCCATTGCTGTAACGCCCAGAGAAGCTGCTTCCTTCACATAAGTTTCCATCTGTCCATCCATAAGCTGATCCTGGCAGCGATGACCAACTGTTGAATTGATAATATGTACAATTGCCTTCGCTTTTGCCGAGGTTTTTGAGAGCTGATAGTTTGACCAGTCTGTTTTATTAAGATCCGCCGCGACACCGGCCGTATCATACTTGCTGAAAGTTGCGGCATCAGTAGTTTTAATCTTAAGAAGAAGTGTACGAGCCTCATTGCCATACCACTGTCCGGCACCGATTGTGATCGCATGTTCCGCAGAACTGTTGGTATATGCTTCCGTAAAATCAGCATAGTCCTTTTGTCCATATACTTGTCCGCCAGTTTCCACTGCATAAATAATATTTCGCATTACAAGTTTTTCATGATCTGTCATTGTGTTTTTTCTCCTTTTGAAATTTTGGAATTTGCAAATTCATTTTATAAGGAGAAAAATAGTCTCAAAATGTAAACCGCTAATCAAGATTTTTGACAAAAAAGTGCCGTGAAATCCAATGAGCAGAAGTGCAAAAGCAGGATTCATGTTCGGCAAGTGATGAAGAGCAAATTTGATGGCTGAAAACGAAAAAAGCCCTTGGGCTGTACCGTATGCTACTGCGCAATGACTTTTGAGAATGAAAATGAGACAGTTGTTACTGTTGGAAGACTTTTAGGTGTTGTTAGTGCCAGAAATATATTATGGGGTGTTATATGAGGTAAAATAAAGAAGTAAAGGTTGACAACAAGGATAAACGATATGTCAATGTAACTATTGACTGTATAGATGGGAATGGGATGAGGGGAATACCTCTTAGATGTCCTTACCTCTATACCATAAAAAGAAATAAGTCTGTAAGAGATTTCTCTTGCTTACAAACTTATTATACGAGATGGAGAAAAGCATGTGCGGAATTTGTGGATTTTTCGGAAAGAAAAAGAACAAAAGAGAGATTGTGGAAAAAATGAAGGAAAAGCTGGTACATCGAGGTCCAGATGCGCAGGGCAGTTTTGTAAATGACAGCGTGGCCCTTGGATTTCGCCGCCTGAGTATCATCGACCTGGAAGGCGGCCTGCAGCCTATGAAAAGCAGCAGTCAGAACCTGACAGTGGTGTTTAACGGAGAAATCTATAATTACCAGGAACTGCGGGAGCAGATGGAACGGGAAAAGAAGATTCTTTTTGTCACCCGCTCGGACACGGAGACGCTGGTGAATGGTCTTGAGGCTTATGGTCCGGCGTTTGTGGAGCAGCTTCGTGGAATGTTTGCCTTCGCCGTCTGGAATGAGAAAAAAGAAGAACTGATGCTGGCGAGGGATTTTTTCGGAATCAAGCCGTTGTTTTACACAGTGGTGGATGGAAATTTCGTGTTTGCGTCGGAGATTAAGAGCATCCTGCAGTTCCCGGGCGTCCCGAAAAAGTTGAATGAACGGGCGCTGGAGCAGTATCTTTCTTTTCAGTATTCCGTGCTGGAGGAAACTTTTTTTGAGGGAATCTACCGCCTTCCGCCGGGCTGTATGCTGTTTTACCGCCAGGGAAAGTATGAAATCTGCAGATATTTTCAGCCGAAGCTACAGCCCGAGGCGGGGTGTTCGCTGGCGGATATGGAGAAAAAACTGGAGAGCGTGCTTAAAAAATCCGTCCGTCGCCATATGGTCAGTGATGTGGAAGTGGGAACTTTCTTGTCCGGCGGTGTGGATTCGGGTTTTATTGCCGTGTTGTCCGGGGCAAAAATGGCGTTTACGGTGGGATTTCTGGATGGGAACAGCGGCTACAACGAGGAAAACATGGCCAGGGAGGTGGCCCGGTATGCGCATCTTTCTTATCACATGCACACTATCGGGAAAAAGGAGTTCTGGGATGTGCTTCCAAAGGTGATGTACGCCCTCGACGAGCCCAGCGGTGATGCTTCTGCCGTCGCCATGTATTTTCTGGCTGCCGAGGCGTCTCGTTATGTGAAGGTGGTGCTTTCCGGGGAGGGTGCGGACGAACTATTTGGCGGTTATAATATCTACCGGGAGCCTCTGGCTCTTCAGAAAGTGGCCTGGATTCCTGAAAAGATCCGGCGTGCGGTTTCCCGGCAGGCGAAAAAACTGCCGGACCGCCGCGGCAAGAGCTTTCTGATCCGGGCCGGCCAACGGGTGGAGGAACGGTTTATCGGGAACGCCCATATTTTCACCGACGAGGAGCGCCGGGAGCTTTTGAAAAATCCGACTGACACGCCGTCCTGTCAGGAGTTTCTGCGAAAGACTTATGAAGAAGCCGCCGAACTTTCCGACCCGGAGAAAATGCAGACCATCGACCTGAATTACTGGTTGGCCGGAGATATTTTGCAGAAAACCGACCGCATGAGCATGGCCCATTCGCTGGAGGTGCGCGTGCCCTTCCTGGACCGGGATGTGTTCGAGGCTGCCCGGACACTTCCGCCGGAGGCAAAATTCGCCCACGGAAAGACGAAGCATCTGTTTCGGAAGGTGGCCCGGAAATACATCCCGGAAGACACGGCCGCGCGGAAAAAGCTGGGATTTCCGGTGCCTGTTCGTGTCTGGCTGCGGGACGACGACTGGTACGGGAGAGTTAAAAAAATGTTTCAAAGCCCCATATCCCGTCAGTATTTCCACACGGAAAAGCTGACGGCGCTTCTGGAGGAGCATCACGCGGGAAAGAAGGACAACAGCCGGAAAATCTGGACGGTGCTGGCGTTTTTGTTCTGGTATCAGGAATATTTTGATGAGTAAAAATAATAAGAATAAACCAAAAAGGATTGTAAAAATAGATTTTGAAAGTGTTTTTGGTAATGATGTCAGGAAACAGCTGTAAAATATATAGTTTCTGTAGTGAGGATTATATGCAGAATGTAAATTGGGAATGTTGTTTAAATACAATATTCCTTTTTTTATAGATATAAGAAACCCTTGATTCTGAACGAAAAAATAAAAAATAAGTTTACATTTTTATGCCCAGATACTCTTTAAAAAATAAAAGGGTATATGATGCAGGAATATAAAGATTTGGTTATACAGGCAAAAAATGATTCAAAATACATGCAAAGCTTACTTTGCATAATGGAACCTTTAGTAAAATCATATGCAAAAAAAATATTCTTTCTAGATTGGGATGACGCAACTCAAGAATTGAATTTGGCAATTATAGAAGCAGTAAAAACAATCGCCACTTGTGAAGACGATTATCAGTGTTTGAAATTCATTACCAATTCAGTGAAATATAAATTTGCTCATCTTTGCAAGAGAAACTTAAAAAAAGAAAAATACGAATGTGCATATATGGATAATGAAGGTGATTTACAAGAAAGCTATAGAGCGGATTATTCATCTGTGGAATTAGCATTTGATCTGAAAAATATAACCTTAAAAATGACTTCAAACCAAAGGGATATTTTAAAATACTTGATTTTAGGGTGGTCAGATAGTGAAATCGCATCTTTCTTACACTTTAGCCGTCAATATGTAAACAGAGAAAAGAAAAAAATATATCAATTTCTGAAATGATTTTTTACATAAATAGTAAGTGCTGAATATTGCTTGAATTTGTGACATAAACATATTTGCAGCAGTCAAAAGAAGAAGCAACATGTTTGAAAGAAAAATTAAGTCAAAAATGCCGCAGCCTTTGAAAATATTGGCTGCGGCATTTAAAATATATGATATGTTTGATGTAAAAAACATCAGGTTCTCAACCAGACATTTGGGTAAGTCAAGATGATGCTTCTGATATAAGATATGCAACATTAAAATCATCATATACTTGAGAATTTAAATGCATATCTTCATATAACTTGATATAGTCGCCGATTGTTTTGCCAAAAACAGAACTATTACAATTATTGCATGTGTTATCCTCTGCATATATATGAGTGTTTCCATCGTTGTCCTCAACAAATAAGAGAGTAACATCTATTTTATCTTCTGTTAACCAGAAAGAGATATATTTTGAAAGAGTCCCATCGATTTCTGTGGCACCATCCGGAATTTGTTCATCTGATTCCAGCTCATTAATATGTTCCCAAAAAATTTGAGGAGAGAACACAAGTAATTTTAAGTTTTTTTGAGAGTCTTCTGAGTACCATATATGTGCTTCTGTGTTGAGATAGTCGGTTATATTAATATCCGTATCTGCCGGTAACTCATAAGTTTCACCGACGTCGGAAGTCAGTGAAAAGGTTTTTGTATGATTAGAATAAGAAGTGACAATCCCCTTGACAAAATAGTAAGTTGTATCTGACTCACTGTCATAATAAGAGCCGGAACCATCTATATCATAAGATACATGTTGCCCCTCAGGCTCCTTAGGGGCGGAAAGGGTGATTAGATCTGAGGGGGCTTTGCCAAAAGCTTGTCCGGATAGCAATATACTACCGAGTACGATACTGCCTGCGATACATATAATTTTTACATTATTCATGGTTAAATGGCCTCCTTGTTTAGTTGTTGAATATTATATCAATTAAAGTGTGAAAATTGTAATTTTGACTTATCGAAATATGTTTTAGAAATGAGTAGGATTTCGGTTATTTTTGAATATGATAAAGAATAAAGACACAAGTATTGTTCGGTTTATTAGTCGTGTTCCAATGGTTACTGGAAAATAATTGATGATTACAAATACAACGTAATATTATCAATAGCAAAGCTATAGGATTTCAAAAATGAAGTCTTATAGCTATTTTTGTGTAGCAGTAAAAATTGTGAAGGGTATGTTTGGGAAAAATATTTTTGATTACTTGATTTGAATCAAGCGGTGAAATTGCTATTTGTCAGACAATAAGATATAATTAGAGAAAATCTTGTTTGCAAAAGAACAGGATAAACAGTAACTTTAAGCAAGATGGTTTTGTCTGGTGATTTTGAGAGTGTAAAAAGGAAAAAGTATGAGTGATGAAAGAAAAAGGGAAAATGAAGAGGAAAAACTGAAAGATTTTTTTCATAATGTGATAGGAATAAAATCGGAAGCTGTGCTGGAGGTGTTGGCGGAGAACTCGGAAATCTGTAAGTTGAAAGCAAAAACTTTGCTGATGAAAGAGAACGAGAAGGTAAAGCTTTGGTAGGGATCATGAATTTGGACAAGCAGATAACCTCTTTCCTGACAGTGGAGTTGATAACGGATTGTGAAATTGTAAGGATATCAGCGGATGTTCTTCGAAAGCTGGCTATGGAGAATATAGAAATTGCTCTGGTCTGTAATCGAATGCAGAGTGTGGCATCTATGAGGGAATATGAATACAGAAAAATGATTCTTACCTGTAATCCGGTACAGAGATATGAATATTTCCTGGAAACCTATCCGGGGCTGGAAAAATATGATGGGGCTTGACAGAGCTGGAAAGTAACCTGGGCCAAGACAAAAGGTGCATCTGGTTATGAAGTATACAAACTGACTGGAAAGACATGGAAAAAAGTCAGTGACACAAGATCCACTTCTTTTACAGATAAGGGATTAAAAAAGAATACTACTTATCAGTATAAAATCCGCGCATATCAGACAGTGAAAGGAAAGAAAGTTTACAGTGCGTTCTCATCTGTGAAAAAAATTAAAAGATAAGGAGCTAAGAGGAAGAAAAAGTTCTCAGCGATTTTGACAGGTGTTTTTTGATACTGTTTTGTATGGTAATGTCAGTAACTGTAAATGCTGCGCAAAAAATACCTGGAAGAGTAAAAATGGTAAGTGCGTATTCTGGATCCGGATTGCGAATATCCGCTTGACTCAGGTTCATGTTACATGGGACAAAACGACAAATTATTCTCAGATGGATTATCCAAGTCAAAATGAATATAGCAGAGGATGACCTGTAATGGATGCAAAAGTGCAAATCCCAAAGAACCGGATGTGGATGATGGAATTTAATGAATATTACGTTTTCAAAGCAGTAGGATGAAAGGAATATGACCTTTCTCCTGCTGTTTTTCTTTCTGAATAAATCCAGGAGATATAGAATTTGATGTGGTAAAGCGATAAAAATATAGTTTTAAACTATAACTGGTGCTAGATATTATGAATTGGCATATTTGGAAGTGTAGTGGTATAGTATGTTCATGCTCAACGGAGCGGGGAATAAGAGAGAGGGAGAATGAGATGTCTGGGATTGTGATTGAGAAGGTCCGGAAGTCTTTTGACACGAAAGATGGCGTGGTCGAGGCTTTGAAGGATGTGAACCTGAATATCGATTCCGGTGATATATATGGGATTATCGGTATGTCAGGGGCAGGTAAGAGTACATTGGTACGATGTATGAATTTTCTGGAGATTCCCACAGAGGGACAGGTTCTGATAGATGGGAAGGCTCTTGGAGATTTGACAGAGAAGGAATTGAGGAAGCAGAGGGAAGAAATCGGTATGATCTTCCAGCATTTCAATCTGCTGATGCAGAAGTCAGTGATCGATAATGTCTGTTTTCCTCTTTATATAAAAGGAAAGAAGAAGGCAGAGGCCAGAAAGAGGGCAGCAGAGCTTTTGGAGATCGTTGGTCTGGGGGACAGGCAGAATGCTTATCCTGCACAGCTCTCCGGTGGTCAGAAGCAGAGGGTTGCCATTGCAAGAGCACTTGCATCGGATCCGAAGATCTTACTTTGTGATGAGGCTACCAGTGCACTGGACCCGCAGACTACTTCTTCTATTCTGGAATTGCTGAAAAAGATTAACAGACAGTTTGGAATCACCATAGTGATCATTACTCATCAGATGTCGGTTGTGCGTGAAATCTGTACACATGTGGCGATCATGTATGAGGGTGAAGTGGTTGAGAAGGGACTGGTTGCAGATATTTTTGCAAATCCTCAGTCAGAGGTTGCCAAAGAACTGATCCGAAAGGATACAGGCTCTGATATCGACGCAGACAGCAGACTGGATGCAGGCAGGGAAAAAGGACAGGCAGAGATCAAAAGCGGTGAGAAAATACGAATTGTATTTTCAGAGAATTCAGCTTTTGAGCCTGTGATCGCAAATCTGATCCTTACCTTCGGAGAACCGGTAAATATCCTGAAGGCAGATACCAAGAATGTAGGTGGTGTAGCCAAGGGAGAGATGATACTGGAGTTCATGGAAGGCAGCACCAGGACAGAAATGATGAAGCAGTATCTGAAAGAAAAAGGTTTAGCAATCGGGGAGGTGACAGAATATGTGGGATCATGAAACAATAATGATGATTGTCCAGGGTGTGGGAGAAACACTTTACATGACAGTTCTTTCCACAGTTCTGGGATACCTGTTCGGACTTCCTATGGGAGTGCTGCTGGCAGTGTCTGATAAAGAGGGACTGAAACCAAATGCAGTGTTGTATAAGATACTGGATGCAATTGCAAATATTGTGAGAAGTATTCCGTTTCTGATCTTACTGATCCTGCTGATTCCTTTTACCAGAGCAGTGGTGGGAAAGAGCTATGGATCAACAGCAACGGTAGTTCCTCTGGTAGTGGCTGCCATTCCTTTTATCGCACGAATGGTGGAATCGTCTATTAAAGAGGTAGATGCAGGTGTGATCGAGGCAGCCAGAGCTATGGGTGCCAGCAATATAAGGATCATCGTGAAGGTTCTTCTGGTAGAAGCCAGAACTTCACTGATCACAGGAGCGACTATTGCGATCGGAACGATCCTTGGTTATTCAGCCATGTCCGGTGCAGTAGGAGGAGGCGGACTTGGTGATATCGCCATCCGCTATGGATATTACAGATATCAGTCAGATATTATGATCGTCACAGTTATCCTGCTGGTGGTACTGGTACAGATTTTCCAGTCAGTGGGAATGATGATCGCAAATAAGATTGACAGAAGAAAGTAGTTTTAAGAAATCGTTGATTATAAAATGGTTATGAAAAAAGTTAAAATATAAAATTCGGGAGGACAATTATTATGAAAAAATTAGTGGCAGCAGTTTTAACAGGAGTATTAGTAGCAGGAACTTTAAGCACAGGAGTTTACGCAAAGGATGATGACAAGACAATCACAGTTGCAGCGTCTGCAACACCTCACGCAGAGATACTTGAGGAGGCAAAACCACTTCTTGAGAAAGAAGGATATGACCTTGAGGTTACTGTATTTGATGATTATGTAAGACCAAACGAGGTAGTTGAGAGTGGAGAGTTTGATGCAAACTACTTCCAGCATATCCCATATCTGGATCAGTTTAATGAGGAGAAGGGCACACACCTTGTAAATGCAGGCGGTATTCACTATGAGCCATTCGGAATCTATCCCGGAACAAAAGACAGCCTGGATGATCTGAAAGACGGAGATTCCATCGCAGTACCAAATGATACCACAAACGAAGCAAGAGCACTTCTTCTTCTCCAGGATAACGGAATCATCACTCTGAAAGATGGTGCAGGATTAAATGCAACTGTTAAGGATATTGCAGAGAATCCTCACAATGTGGAGATCGTAGAGCTGGAAGCAGCACAGGTAGCACGTGTTACAGGTGAGACAGCTTACGTAGTATTAAACGGAAACTATGCTCTGGAAGCAGGCTTCTCAGTTGGAAAAGATGCACTTGCATATGAGAAATCTGATTCTGAAGCAGCAAAGACATATGTAAACGTAATCGCAGTAAAAGAAGGCAATGAAGACAGCGAAAAGATTCAGGCACTTGTAGATGTACTGAAATCTGATGAGATTAAAGATTTTATCAATGAGAAATATGATGGTGCAGTAATTCCTTTTGAAGAAAGCTCAGATGCAGAAGAAATAGATACAGAAGATGCAGATGATGTAGACAGCAAAGACGCAGACAATGCAGATGACACGGCAGAAGAAAATGCAGATACAACTGACACAGCAGAAGACGCTGAATAAGTAAAGATAACAGGAGATTCCTTTTTCAGGTAAAACTGGAGAGGGAATCTTTTTTTGTGCAAAAACATATAGGATTTCCATAAGTTTTCTGATACAATCTATAGTAATTCTATAAAAAGCGACAGACAATCCGATTTATTGGGAAACTGATATAAAATTATCATAGTGACGCGAAAAAATGTGACCCATTTTTGATTGTCGGCGATCGGTTATACCAAAGCAGGAGAGATTGTATGAAAGAGAACAAGATATGGAACGATTATTTGCCAGAAGACATGCAAGAACACTGGACTGTATATGAATGTCTGAAGGAAAGCGAAGATTCATCCACTTTCCTGGTGAAAGAGACAGCTACCGGAATCCTGTGCGTGCTTAAATGGGGGCGTAACAGGCAGGCGGAGTTTCTGCGCAATGAAATGGAAATCATGGAAAAAATGGCGGACAGGAAATTGTCCGGGATTCCAAAGACATACAGGATATTTGAAGAAAATGGCGAAGTGTATCTGGTAAGGGAATATATAGAGGGAATGTCTCTGGCTCAGATGGTTTTGCAAAAAGGTGGCATATCAGAAGCGGAAATCTGCAGGATCAGCAGGAAGATATGCCAGACAGCAGAGCAGTTTCAGAATCCGGATGAGCCTATGATACACCGGGATATAAAACCGGAGAATATAGTGGTCACACCTGGTGGTGAGGTGGTATTCATTGATTTCGGTACTATGCGCAGTTATAAAAAAGATGGGTCGCGTGATACTTTTGTGGTGGGTACCAGAGGAACTGCGGCGCCAGAGCAGTATGGCTATACACAGACAGACCAGCGTACAGATGTGTATGCAATCGGGCAGACAATGCTGTATATGGTTTCAGAGAGCTATGAAATGAATCAGCTTTCTGAGTGTGCAGTGAGCCGGAGAATGAAAAAGATCATAGAGAAGGCCTGCTCTTTTGAGCCTGATAAAAGATATGGGGATGCTGCGCAATTAAGGAGAGCAGTTGAGAAATGTCAGGCGAACAATAGAAAAAAGGTTTATAAAAAAGCAGGCGCAGTCTTTGGACTGATTGCAGCAGGTTATATACTGGCAATTTTTTCCCCGGATGGCACAGTGATTGAAAACAAAAGGATTGAAACGGCAGAACAGAGTGCGGCAGAAGAACAGATACAGGCAGAGATAATCTTCAGAGAAGAATTGATAGAAGAAGCCGTGCGCAAGGAACTGGGGCTTTCAAAGACAGACAAAATAACTGCCTCTATGCTGGAGAATGTAAGGAAACTCCGCATTGTCGGAAAAGAAATTCTTGATGATGAGGACACATTCTGGGGTGAAGGCCGCCATGTGGATGGAAAGGACAGCAGCTTCGGATCTGTGCGCGGAAATATTACAGATCTTTCGGATCTGGCACAAATGGTAAATCTGGAGGAACTTGCGCTGTGTAACCAGAAAATCGAAGATATTTCCGGGTTAAAAGAGCTGCCTTTGAAAAAACTTTATCTGAGCAAGAATATGATCACAGATTTCTCTGTGCTTTTGAATCTGATAGATCTGGATACCCTCTGTATTATGGAGAATCCGGCAGAGAATCTGTCAGTGATTGGAGAATGCACAGGCATTTTAAGATTAAATATACAGGGGATGAATCTGACAGATATAGACTTTCTGAAAAATCTGAGCCTGGATTACCTGGATATGAGTAATATGGAAGTAGAAAACAATATATTTGAGCCATTGACAGAGATGAAGAAACTGGATACTCTGTGCATGTGTGATGTAAATGAGGCGGCTGCCGAAACTCTTTCGCAGATGAGTACCTTAAAGGCGCTGTTCATGTGGGGGGATAGTACCATACTGGAGAATCTGAAACCATTGAAAGGGATGACACAGCTGGAGACACTTGCATTCACAACACAGATTTCTTCGTTGGAAGGAATCGAACAGTTTCCTTCATTAAATTTCCTGTCAGTAAGTTTCAGTCTGGTGAAAGATCTGTCTCCTGTCACAGGAGCAAAGAATCTGCAGGTAATAGATATTTCCAATGCAGATATTAAAAATTTTGAACCGCTGTTTGGACATTCGGGACTGACGGAGGTACACTGTACAGAGGAACAAAAAGAAGAAATCATGAAGATAGATTCTTCCCCTGATTTTGAAATTTATACATAAAAAGGGACAAAATTGTCCCGCTCTAAAATGGGCAGATATGGTACACTTAACAGTATCATATCTGCTTTTTAATTATGGATCAGTCATCAGATAACGGACAGTGGTAAAGATCAAAAAATATAACCTCGGGTTTTGGCAGAAGGGAGATATGAACAGGAAAGAGGTGTGAGAAGAAATGAAAGAAACAGAAGAAATCATGGGAATGATAAAAGAGGAAGGCGCCGCATATTTTGCAAGGGAACGAGGAAACAAGGTAGAGGTAGGGCTTTATCTTGAGCATATAATCGAAGAGCGTGGAATGAAAAAGAAAGATATTGTGCGAAAGCTGAATCTGGAAGAATCCTATGCACGAAAACTGTTTGGCGGTCAGCGAATCCCCACAAGGAAAATACTACTGCAGTGTGCGTTTCTCCTTTCTCTTGATCTGTCGGATACACAAAGGCTTCTGGATATCGGTCAGAAGCCGAGACTTTATCCGCGCGTACGTTACGATGCAGCAATTATTTATGGACTGGAAGAGAAGATGACACTAGAAGAGATGAACAGCTTCCTGGATGAAATAGGGGAAGAGATTTTACTGTAAAATATTTTTGAAAGATATCCCTGAAGGGATTCTGAACGCTGTCAAAAATGAAGATGGCAGTGTATAAAATTACAGAGGTACTAAAAAAATCATTCTCGCAAATTGTGCAAGCTGCGATTACATCTTGCAGGGTGCTTTTTTTAATACACTCAAATCCAGAAAAAGGAGGGTTTTACGTATGAAGAAAAAACAAGTCGCATTATTGTTGGCAGCACTTATGTGCATAACACCTATGGCAGAAAGCGCAGCTGTTATGGGCACAGAATTTTCTTCGGGGGAAGAAACTGTAGAGATGCAGGGCACGGAGGAAGAAGCCGAAGCAGAGGATACGGCAGAAATCTGGACATCCGGGGAAGAAGTATCAGATTTTGATACGGACGAAGCGCCGGAAGTGGACGGATTTACATCAGAAGAATCAGAGGCATCGACAGACGCAGCAGGTGCTAAACAGGTAAAAGGATCTTTTGAAGTGGCATATATAACAGAGGAACAGTACAATAATGCCCTGCAGAATGAAGAACGTCCGGAAGTGGACATGAAAACAGTAGAAGACACTACTTTTTCAAATGCGTTAAACAGTATCGAAGGAGAAAATACAGGATACTGTTTTGTAAGCGTCCAGGATCTGGAAGATGCAGCAGACTTTGTGGCTCCTGAAGGGATGATAGTACTGGTGGAGAATGCAAGAGCCAGAAGTATTACACCGAACGGAAACATCGTATTCTGGGGTATGATAGATCCGCCAGAGACGATTGAAATCAAAGAAGGAAAAGGAACGACAACTTTCTTCTGTCAGGATATGAGAAGCGTATTAAAAGGAACAGGTTCCGATGATAAAGTGATCTTTTGTGGGCAGAATAATGCGATAGGTGGTATTTCCGGAGTAGAAAATATATATCTGAGAAATAACAGCCATGATCTGCAGGTATTTGGTTCCAGTGAATTTTTTAATATTTACAATGAAACGGATAATATCAAAAACAATCCACAGGATGAAAATGCTTTTTTTATACACATTGTAAACAGTAAGACTGCTCCGGTATTCCATAAAACATTTGACTGGGGTACTGGCGAGTTTGAAAATGAAAATGGAGAGAAGTGGAGCAGTCCTTACGGAATTGGAATTATATATAAGACATCAGATGAGAAAGGTGAATGGGAAGATATTCCTGTTCCGGCTGGTACACAGGCAGTGAAATATGATATGTCTGACGAAGATATTGTGGAAATGCTTTCCAGAATTTGGGTCTATTCAGAAGATGGTACGACTCAGGATATGAATGGAAAAATCTGGAATCCGGATAAAGATAATGCGGTTGATCTTCAGGAATTCCGGGATTGTGAAGGAATGTCAGCAAAGGAGATTTTCGAGGCATGCGGAAGGGCAGAATTCCCTGATGGAGGATGTGTGTGGATTAATGTCGCACCGACAGCACAGGCGGAAAGATATATAAATGCATATCAGAAGAAGAACAATGCCAGTGGTTATTATCTGATGAATATGAAAGCTAACACCAAGATCAGTGGAACGCTTACTGTTCCAAGTGCTGCGAAAGCACTGAAGATAGAGGGACAGAATAATTATGACGAAAGCACAGATACAGATAATTTTGTTCCGGTTTCAATTTCTTCTGTAAATGTTCCGGCAGGCAAGAAACTGTCACTGTCCAGGATTCTTGTAAAGGCGAATACTTTAACCTTTACAGGCTCTGGAGAAGTGGAACTTATGAATGCCAGATTAAATGCAAATGTAACAGCAGATAAAATTAAGATTGCGGATGCTGTAGTGAAGAGCCTGAACTGTAAAGAACTGACATCAGAAGAGGGTGTATGTCTGGTTGTATCTGAATATCTGAATTTTGAGAAAGCAGTGATTAATCCGGAAATAACCATTTATGGACAGCCGGGAGCTTATCTGAAATTTGGTGAAATTGACAGTGCAGAATACTCTCAGACAGCAATTCCGCAGATTTATCTTGGAACAAACGGAAAACAGACAGCGCAGCTGTATATAGGTGGAGCATTGAAACTTGGTACATATGAAACGGAAGGTGAGACATATTCAAGAAATCTGATCGTTCGACAGTTTGATACAAAAGAAGCGCAGGCAGCAGGCGTTCCTGTATCGAAAGACTGTTTTGATCCAACATATAGGTATGCATGGGATGAGACAGAGGATAATGACTGGTTTTACTTTACAAAAATATACAAGAATGAAGAAATAAATCTTGTTACGGTCAATGCTAGTCTGGATGAAGAATATTCTACAAACAGACTTCTGGCGCAGTTTAGATTTGATGTAAATGGTGAGAAAAAATATGGAGTAGTACTTCCTCGATACATTCATCTGGATGAATTCGAAGGTTTAACAGCCGGAATTGATGGAAATAAACATCGTTTATTTTATGTAGACTGGTGGACAAATGAAGAGAAAATAAAAGCTGTTGAGATTCCTGCATACTATGAGTTCTCAGGTCAATCTCTGAACAGCATCGCATCTGCACAAATTTCTACAATCAAGACTCAACTTTATGCAGGTAAGGCGCTTAAACCGTCAGTAACAGTAACCTTAAACGGCAAGAAACTGAAAGCCGGAACAGACTACACCGTTTCCTATGCAAATAACACAAAAGCCGGCTCCACAGCATCTGTGATCATTACAGGTAAAGGCAATTATGTTGGCACAGCGATCCAGAATTTCGAAATTGCGGCGATTCCGGCAAAAGGAAAGGTATACACATCCGGAAACCTGAAATACAAGGTAACTAAATCCGCATACAAGAATGGAACAGTAAGCGTTTATGCTCCGGCAGAGAAAACTCTTACAAGTGCATCTGTTCCTGCAACAGTAAAAATTAATGGTTATACATTTAATGTAACAGCAATTGGTGATAAAGCATTTAATGGCTGCACAAAACTGAAAAAAGTCACGATAGGATCCAAAGTAACCACAATTGGAAAACAGGCGTTTAACGGATGTAAAGCGCTGACTTCCATTACAGTTAATTCTAAAGTGCTCAAAACAGTAGGAGCATCTGCATTAAAGGGAATTTCTGCTAAGGCAGTAATCAAAGTTCCGGCAGCAAAATTAAGTGCATACCAGAAGCTTTTCAAGGGCAAAGGACAGAAAAATTCTGTAAAGATTACAAAATAAGAAATAGAAACAAAGATTATATAGCTAAAACCATACAGTTAAAATTATATAGAGGCAGAATCAGTAAAAATTTCTGCTACACATAAAAAGATAGTTCTTGAAGAAGAAGCCCGGAATTAGTGTACCGACAAGATTGTTTCAAGAATCAACTTGTCGGTACATCAGAGTTGTTGTCATGAGCAATTCTGTTTCCGGGTTTCATTTACCTGTATTTCTTTGGAAAATTCAGGTGATAAGATGGATTTAAAATGTATGAACAATTAGAAAAATAAAAAAAATTAAAAAAGTTTCAAAAAAGGTGTTGACATCCGACAAAATCCATTATATAATAGCAAAGCAAGTTACGGAGCGGACAACAAATAAGCCGCCTGAAACAAGCACAATATGGAATCTTAGCTCAGCTGGGAGAGCATCTGCCTTACAAGCAGAGGGTCAT
>NZ_JAJDMJ010000176.1:0-335 GCF_020593585.1 Blautia sp. DFI.6.71 | reverse complement strand
AGCAACTCTATCGATATCTCCGTTCAGCAACTTTCTAATCATAACAAATATTCTCCACAACTACATCCTTTATGCTTTTCTCTTTTATCCATTCTATCACAAGCTCACCATTAATCATCAATTTTTTGATATTTTTTTTCTCCTATTGCAAAACAGCATCTGAGCGTTTCGTTATATAGAGTGATACAAATACAGAGCAAAAGTGAATTACTCGGTAACTGAGTTACCAGAGCATCTGAATTAAGGCGGGATACCGCCTTTTTTCAGGGTGCATCCATGGCACCACTACTGTTTGCTCTTTAGAGCTATACAGCTACTTTTATTATTTCCGGTGT
>NZ_JAJDMJ010000175.1:0-336 GCF_020593585.1 Blautia sp. DFI.6.71 | reverse complement strand
GGGCATAATCCAAACAGTGGTTTGAATTATATTCTTTGATAATCTGTGCTAATTTTCGAAGAGCAGACAGGGCAAGGGCAGGTTCTTGCATTTCAGTTAATAGGACAGCGTAATTAGTAATCTGGGGAATACTGTCATTAGTATAAAGAAGCTGGTATTGTTCTAAAAGAGAAATCCCCATTTTCATGTGTTTTTTAGCCAGATCAAGCTGTCCGTTTATTCGGTAAAGTCCCCCAAGATTGGAATGGAGGTTGGAAACAAGGTGTGCATTTTCTTTTGTAGTTTCTTTTATTTGAGCAAGTGCTTCTTTTTCTAATTTTATCGCTTTTTCTGTTT
>NZ_JAJDMJ010000174.1:0-337 GCF_020593585.1 Blautia sp. DFI.6.71 | reverse complement strand
AGGATAACGGATACGGTCAGTTCCTTTCCATGCTTGGATATAAGCTGGAAGAACGTGGAAAATATCTGATAAAAGTAGACAGATATTTTGCATCCAGCAAGATATGCAGTGTATGCGGGCATAAAAAGAAAGAACTGGCATTATCAGAACGGACATACCTGTGCGAATGTGGAAACCGGATGGACCGGGATGTGAATGCGGCGGTCAATATTCTGAAAGAAGGAAAAAGAATATATAAAAAATGTGCATAATAGCACAGAAAAGATCCGTAACCGGATAAAAAAGAACCGCGGGACACGCGGGGATAGCCTGTTTTAGCTTTGCCCTGAAGGGCAAT
>NZ_JAJDMJ010000173.1:0-341 GCF_020593585.1 Blautia sp. DFI.6.71 | reverse complement strand
CTATAATACTTACCGAGGCAAGCTACATTCCTATGGATTTATCCTGCCACCAAAACTGATGCTGGCCCAGTGAAATGCGAGATTCCCCTACCCACAAGGAGCAGAGGGCACAAAACACCATGTCTGATCAAATGCCCTTCCCTTTCAACAATTTCACGTACTTTTTCACTCTCTTTTCAAAGTTCTTTTCATCTTTCCATCACTGTACTTGTTCGCTATCGGTCTCTCGCCAATATTTAGCTTTAGATGGAATTTACCACCCACTTAGAGCTGCATTCCCAAACAACTCGACTCTTCGAAGGCACTTTACAAAGAACCGCACTCCTCGCCACACGGGATTC
>NZ_JAJDMJ010000172.1:0-345 GCF_020593585.1 Blautia sp. DFI.6.71 | reverse complement strand
GCACAGGTACCAGAAGAACTGAAGTGAAATGGTCCTAAGTGCAAAAAACTGGAAAGGTTATAGAGATACCACTCCTTAGAGGGATTATCTCATAAATTTAGGATACTGAAAAACCGGTGGATTATTCATCGCTTACCTTCAACACGACTGGTCACCCAAAAGCATTGGAGGCTCGCTACAAGGCTCACTGGCGATTACCTTGACCAGACTTTCACTGGCAAACTGATAACAGCTTGCAGAACACACGACTTTCACTCTTTAGGAACGTGCGCCGCCAGGCGCACATAGAAAATCACGACCACCGGCTTAGCCGGTGGTTTGCTTTGACCCTATAAGGGTCTATTA
>NZ_JAJDMJ010000171.1:0-371 GCF_020593585.1 Blautia sp. DFI.6.71 | reverse complement strand
CTCCGTCGTGCTGGGGATAGAGCATTGTAATTATTGCTCTTCAACGAGGAATTCCTAGTAAGCGCAAGTCATCAGCTTGCGTTGATTACGTCCCTGCCCTTTGTACACACCGCCCGTCGCTAGTACCGATTGAATGGCTTAGTGAGGCCTCAGGATCTGCTTAGAGAAGGGGGCAACTCCATCTCAGAGCGGAGAATTTGGACAAACTTGGTCATTTAGAGGAACTAAAAGTCGTAACAAGGTTTCCGTAGGTGAACCTGCGGAAGGATCATTAAAGAAATTTAATAATTTTGAAAATGGATTTTTTTTTTTGTTTTGGCAAGAGCATGAGAGCTTTTACTGGGCAAGAAGACAAGAGATGGAGAGTCCAG
>NZ_JAJDMJ010000170.1:0-375 GCF_020593585.1 Blautia sp. DFI.6.71 | reverse complement strand
GGTTTTGGTATTGCTTTCCGGTAGAAGCCATATAACCGGATAAGCGTTCCATATAGTCCTGCCAGTCAGGGATTGTCTGCCGGATATTTTCCAGCTCCGTCTCTGACAGAAAAACATTTTGAAATGTTCCATAGGGTGAGCGTGGCTCTTTACTCCCTCTTATTGTTAAATGGTTCTTTTTTATCTCTTTCTTATTACTGGACAGTTTTCTGTCTGTATCAGGGAAAGAATCCTGTCTGTCAATAGGACAGTTTTCTGTCTGTCTTGAGGAAAGAATTCTGTCTGTATTGCTGAGGGTTTCTTTCGGGATTTTTACATAGATCCGATTAGGGTGTCCGGGTCCCTGCCGTTTTCGGAAGATAAGCTCTTGTTTTT
>NZ_JAJDMJ010000169.1:0-382 GCF_020593585.1 Blautia sp. DFI.6.71 | reverse complement strand
TGTTCTGATACAATAAATATATTATAATAGAAAAAAGAACAATATGCTCTTGAAAATTGGACGGTCGAAATAAGCAATAAGTGAGTGTACATAATAATTCTCATTCTGTGTTGTTAGCTGATCATGGTTATGAAATATAGCAGAAAGATGCTGGACGATAAAATGTTAGAGAGAGCAAAAGAAATCTTTGAAATATAGCACCTGTTGGAACAATCCATCAGTATATAGAAAATCAGGGTGAGAAAGATAAACCGGGCAGTAAAAATAAGGATTTATCCCAATAAAGAACAGATAACTCAGATAGAAAAAACGATCGGCTGCAGCCGTTTTCTCTATAACCGGATGCTTGCGGATAAGATCCGTTATTATCAGGAAGAAAAAA
>NZ_JAJDMJ010000168.1:0-386 GCF_020593585.1 Blautia sp. DFI.6.71 | reverse complement strand
ATCGAATCAAACCTTTCCTTAACCATCTTCGCAGCAGGCAAAATTACCTCAGCACTGGAGTCAGAAGATACGCTGGAATCTTCTGCGCTAGAATCAAGACCATACGGCCTACCGGTTGTGAGAGATTCCATGGGCCTTATGACATATCCTGGAAAGAGTAGCTCATCAGACTTACGTTTACTCTCTATATCAATATCTACATCAGGAGCAATCATTTCAATAAACAGCCGACATACATCCCAGACGCTATAAGCTGTACGTGCTTTTACCGTCAGATTCTTGGCTGTTTCAATGTCGTCCATTTTGGTTTTCTTTTACCAGTATTGTTCGTTTGATAATGTATTATTGCTTATTACATTATAAAATCTGTGCAGATCACATGTCAA
>NZ_JAJDMJ010000167.1:0-394 GCF_020593585.1 Blautia sp. DFI.6.71 | reverse complement strand
TACCCCCATATAGGACTTTTATATTTCATTGTCCTATATGAGGGTAGCATATCAGTTTACTTGCAAGGGCGTCTATTTTTGCTATTTTATAGGGCGACAGCGAGGGAATTTATTCCCTCGCTGTGCATGGCGTAACATTCTCTTTCGCACTCAATTTTCTTGATTTGACCACATTTTTACGACAAATTCTTGGAAAAATATATTCGTCTGATTTTCTTACCACATTTTACGACAACGGCTTATGGTTTATACCACAGCAGGTACAGTTTCCGGCAGATTCATTTTAGACATCTCATTTTCCACGTGAGACTTCTCTGCAATATGATTGTAGACATTCATTGTGATCTGTGCATCTGAATGTTCTTCGCTCCGCTACGGTCGGTGCTAAACGGAT
>NZ_JAJDMJ010000017.1:0-75109 GCF_020593585.1 Blautia sp. DFI.6.71 | reverse complement strand
ATTTCCAGTCATGACCGTCATAGAGTTTCAGGTATGCTTCGTCTTTCCCTTCCGCGCCTTCACGATACATGACATCACGGTAGAAGACCGGCATGGCGTGATTTTCATATACAAGCTTTGGTTTCCCGCTCTTTCCGTCGGTCTTTTCCCATAGATCCAGCCGTGTTTTATAAGAGGATACTGTCCCCAGTGCATGCTGGATGGCAGATCTGCGCAGATAGGAAGGCATCTTTGGGAACCGGATATCAAAATCAAAACAGGCATGGTTTTTCTTCGTAGTATGTACCAGATGTTCTGCAGCATTAAAACGCCTCTTTGCATCCGGGATTTCTGCTAATTCTTCCCATACCTGCACATAAATCCCAATCAGATAGCTGACAGCAGAACGGTAGATCTCCAGTGTCTGGCGGATTGGGATATTCTGTTTTCGTAATTCTACACCATAACTGGATATTATCTGCATTTTTATTTTTCCCTGATAACTCTTTTCTCAGATTCTGTTGTTTTTCTACTACCCATGGCTATATTTTAGCACATATAGTGCCAAAAGTAAACATATGTTTTCCTTTGGGTAAAAAATTTGCGCGTCTAACTCATCACTAAGTAACGAGAATGCGACGCGCAATTATTCAATTAAACTTCCTATCGAAAGCACAAGATATTTTCTTGTCTATAAATAATATACCGCATATGAGACGGTTTGTCCATGCGTTTTTGACTGGCAAATTGGTTAATTCAAAGTAGTAATATTATTATTATGGAAATCTGAAAATAATTTTTCAAATACGGACATAACCGGTGGATGGACCTGCACCGACCTTTGCGATATACCCACTCTTAACTAAATCTGTCAGTGTTCTTTCCACGGTAACCTTACTTATGTCAGGGCATAGTTCCATAATTTCCTTCTTCGTTATCTTACCAACCTTATTATCAATCACCGCCTTAATTCTATCCGGCTTGGAAAGATTATGGTACTTCAAATGTTCTACACGGCTTTCAAATTCATTGTATGCTTTCAGCATAATACCTAAATAATACTTAACAAAAGGCTCATAGCTGTTTTCGCCCTCATGCCAGCCAGTAGAACTTGCTTGAAGGGCTTCATAATATGTTTCTTTTGTCTTTTCAATCAGCATTTCCATACTGACATATTTTCCAACGATATATCCCGCCTTATAAAAAAGCAGTAAAGTGAGCAAACGGCTCATCCTACCATTTCCGTCATTGAAAGGATGGATGCACAGAAAGTCCAGAATGAACATAGGAATCAAAACCAGTTTATCAATGCGGTCAGCTTCCCATGCTTCAAGGAAACGAGCGCAAAGTTCGTCTATTGCTTCTGCAGTCTGAAAAGCTGGAACGGGAATAAAACGAGCTTTCTGGTGTCCCTCGGCATCGGTTTCTGCAATTACATTGTCTGAATTCTTATAGGTACCACCGATGTTTCCTTGGGAATAAGAATATAAATCACGATGTAACTGTAAAATAATGTTTGGTCTTGGAGTGATATATTCATAACTTTCGTGAATCGTAGCCAGCACTTCACGGTAGCCGGCAATTTCCTGTTCAGACCGATTACGTGGCTCTGCTTTCTGACTTACCAGTTCTTCCAAACGTTTATCACTTGTAAATATACCTTCAATTCGGTTAGATGCTCCCGTACTTTGAATTAAAGCAACTTCCAGAAGTGTTTTCAGTTCATCTATGTTTGCTTCCAGAAATAATTCCTGTTTACCTTTATGCTCATGAATACTGCCAACCATCTGAACAATTTCAGGTGTCAGCAACTTCGCAGGATTTGTAATATAATCAAAATTTCTCATTGAAATCTCCTTCATTTTGAATTTATCTCCATCATTTTAACGCTAAATGATGGAGATTTCAATAGATTTGATGGAGATAGATTCTCCATATGCACAATAAATATACTCATTGGGATATAGAATTCATTACTTCATCGTCTTCGCCAACGAATTGAGTAATGCCCGCATCTCTGGATTAGCCAATACTTTTGCCAGAAGTTCCGGATCGACTTCATCCAATGCATTCAACGATTCTTTTCTTATACGCTGTGATTCTTTGTTGATGAAGACATATGCACGGTTTTCTTCAATTGCCTCAGGAGAGATATCTACACAATCCCAGGTAAGACCAAGCAGCTCACCAAGTCGCAGGGAACATGAGAAAGATAGATTAATTGCGAGCTTTAATCGTTCATCTTCACAGACACTGAGCGCATACATCAATGTATCCGCTGTCCAGATGTCTCTTTTTTGGGATTTATGTTTTGGTACAGTTGCATGAATGCAGGGATTTTTCTCCATCAATTCCCATTTCACTGCCTGCTCAAAACAGTTTCTAAGCAGCTTATTAATATCTCTGATGGTACTGGCCGATACAAGTTCATTTTTACTTGTTTTATTTAATGGATTGATAACAGCACGCCTCTTCAAAAGACTCTGATAATATCTTTCGATGAATCTGGTATTGATTTCTGACAGCTTTGCATCACCAATGATCGGAAGAATATAGTTGTTGATAAGAGAGACATTTCCTTCATACGTAGAAAGCGCCCAGTTTTCTTTTCCATACAGTGCAACATATTCTGTAATGAGCTCGTCCAGTGTTTTGCATTTGCGGACGACAAATGATCCCATCTCTTTTTTATATTCAATTTCTTTTTTTCTTCTTTTAGCTTCGGCTTTTGTTTCATAGGTTTCCCATTTCTGTTTTCTCTCGCCTTTTTCATTCGTATAAGAATAGATTACATTGAATTTTCCGTTTCGTTCTCTTATTGATGCCATATTATTGCATACTCCTTTCCAAATCTCTTTGCTCCATCCAGTCCTCAAATTCATCCCGACGGATCCTAACTCGACTGCCAACTTTTATTACTGTGAACTTTCCTTTATCCGCCCACTTGTTGATCATGCTTCTGCTGACCTTTGCCAGATAGGAAGCTTCATCAAAAGTAAGATACTTTATATTTCCATTGCTTCCTCGTATTCCGGTCTGTGATAATTTCTTCCACCGGAAATTAGCCAGGGCAATATTTTGTTCCTGTGCAAGTTCTTCATAATCATTCGATGGATCCAGCATATACCGATCCTGACCTTCCAGGAATTTTTGAAAACTCTCTTTTGTGATCCTTTTCTTTTCTGCAATCACAATGAATTCAAAAAAATGACTATACTTTGGATTATCAAGAATTGTATATACTGCGCTTCTGGTTGTTCCAAGCAGCTGTGCCATCTCAGGCATCGTAATTGTTGCATCTTCCAGAAGAGCGTCTTTTTTTCTGTCTTCCTTTGTTCGATACTGGGACTGGCTTTTATACCAATTCTGAAAAGATTCTTTTGGTATTCGTTTCCAGTAATCGACAATAACAGCTTCCATTTGATTTTTCTTGAGTAAATCATAAACAAGATATTCATCAACACCCAACAGATCCGCGACTTCCTTAACAGAATAGGACCAGGATTTCAATTCTTTCCCGGGTTTTTCTCCGGTAACTTTATGATATTTAATCTGATTGGCGTACCATTTTTCAAAGCTAGCAATGTTGATTCGTATCTTTCCGGCAATCTCTTTTGATTCAAAAACATTTTTATGAACCAGCCAGTATCGATCTGTCTTTTTTAATCCCAACAGCTTTCCCATTTCCGGCACGGTCATCCAGGTTCTCTTTTGCGTTGGACGACGTTTGTAAGGACTGTCCTCTGATATCTTCGAAATGATTTCTGCAACATCATCCATTTCCGGAACTTCTTTTTGTTTCATAATTGCTGTTGCCATTTATTCTTCACTTCCTGTCTTTTTTAGTGTTAGTGTTTTTTCTTATATCATATCTCAAATCCAGATAAAAATTTAGGATGTCGATTGCAGACAAAATCTGCCAGATCAACACCCTGTTTTTTACTGTTCCAAGTTATCGAGCCAGTCATCGAAACTCTTCTTAGAGATGCGATACTTTCCGCCATCCAACTGGATCCACCGGAATTCCTTTTTCTTCAAAAGGTTATAAATAGTAGGTCTGCTGACTCCTAAGATTTCCTGTAACTCTTGAACTGTATAACATCTTTTCTCTGACATTTCTTTATCCTCTTTTCCTTGAAATATGAAAGAAAAATTATCCCTTCATATAACGAAACGCTCAGAGCATGTTTTACAGTGGTCAAAAGCAAATTTTTTTACTTTTTTTCTTGCGAGTTTTTTTAATGCAACTCGTAAGAAATTCGTAACATTAGATTTTTACATTTTTCATGAAATTAAGTAAAGAAAAAGAGCATATGGAATTGAATCCATACACTCTATGATTACTGAAACTTTATTTCATTTTTAATTCAACAAACTTGAATTTATATATGTCTTTGCAAATATACCATATCTATTAGCTGTACACCGCCCTCATAAATTGTGTGGTCATAATTGTCAGTAAAAAAATTGGGAATCTTGTGAGAACGAACAAATCCACATTTTTCATAAAATGGTATCGTCAATGGACTGTCACCTGTTCCAACTTGCAAAACAGAATATTCATCTGCATATTTACTGGCAAGAAAATCAATTAGTGCTTTGCCATAGCCCTTTCCCTGGTTTTCCGGATCGACTGCGATATTCTTGATTTCAAGTATTCCGTTACCTTCATCGGTGACAACACATTCAGCTTTTACATCATTATCTTCAAGCACATACATAGTTCCTTTTTCAAGATAACGATCAACCATGCTCTCCTGTTCATCAGCTAATAACAATAATGATATAAACTGCTTTTTATTTTTGTTAACTTCTCGAATTTTCATACAACTTGTTACTCCATCAATTGCCATCTAATTTAATTCATCAAACTTGAATTTGGTGTGTGCTTTATAAATTTTTTCCAATCCACTCAAGTTCGTTCATGGAATCCTTATTTTTTTCAAGTTCATCTCTGGCTGTTGCATAATATGATTTTTTGAAAAGCATATCCCATGAAAGATATTTTGCCATACAGTCAAACTGCTTATCAATCAGCTCATACTGGATGCTGCCTACGGGAGAACCACCTACAACAATTGTGCCAACTTTTTTGTTTTTTAACTGCAATCCACGGCAGTAGCACTTATCAATGATAAGTTTCAATTGTGCTGACATTCCCCACCAATAAACTGGTGTAGCAAAAAGAATCATATCTGCGGCAGCAATTTTATCAATGGTAGAATTTGTATCATCCTTATCGACGCATCCCTTAGAGCATTGACAGACACCACATCCCTTGCATGGTGCAATGTTGAGTTTGTCAGGTTCAATGATTTCAATTTCATTCTTTTCTGATGCTCCTTTTATAAATGCATTGATTGCTGTCAGCGTGTTTCCTTTTCTGGCACTTCCATTAATGATTACAATTTTCATGCGTGTATCCTCCAACTTCCGATTTTAATGTCTCTATTATACCATAATGATACTATTATAAAAAAGGAAAAAGAGCTCCTTCGAGCTCTTTTGATTCAGTTCTGTAAACTTGAATTTGACTTGCCTATTTTCTTAAAATCTCATGTGGAGCTTCTATTTCATTTGCCAAGGTATGCTCTGTTAATTCTGACATCAATTTCAATTTTTTATTAATCAATGGTCGCATACAATTAGGAACATGTTCCTGATGCGCTCTGTGGATTGCTACACATTCCTTACAGTTTCCGTGATAACGACAGGCTTTCAGGCAAGGACAGTGATCTTTGTCTTTATACTCCTTACGAAATTCCGCTGCAAATTCTTCTTGCAGTCTCAGTCCCTCGACACGGTTTCCCTTATGAAATTCTACCATTGCATCCAGTTCTTTCTGGTTCCCTTCAATCTTCATGTTATTATAGCGCCTCCATTTCAACTATTCTTCATTTTCTGATAAATTCCGATTTCTATTTTCGTTTCCATAGCATAGTGTACTCTTTTTCACCAGTAGCTTCATCCAAGCCTTCACATTGAATAATGAACCCTTCTCTTTGGTAAAAAGAAATTGCTCTGGCATTCTTCTGGTATACATTTAATCGTAAGCTAACTTTTTTATCCTTAACATAATCTAATAAAAGCTTACCTATGCCACATGACTGCATTTCATCGGAGACAAAAATACCTTCTATATATTTATCATTTAGTCCTACAAATCCTTGTATCATTTTATCTGCTTCAAACACATAAACTTCGTATTGTGACATCATTTCTTTTACTAATTCATAATTACTTTTCCAGTATTGATTGGAAATAAAATAATGTGCTTTCAGATTTGTCTTTAACCATATGTCAGCAACTCTATCGATATCTCCGTTCAGCAACTTTCTAATCATAACAAATATTCTCTACAACTACATCCTTTATGCTTTTCTCTTTTTTTCATTCTATCACAAGCTCACCATTAATCATCAATTTTTTGATATTTTTTCTTTTCCCCCACTGTAAAACAGTCTCTGAGCGTTTCGTTATATAGAGGGATACAAATAAGAGCAAGATCCACCCATGTTTAACAGTAATGTCGTTTGCCATCCTGTTCTCCTATGGGATTTATCTTGATGGGGATTTCCCCATACCCTCTCAATAACAGACGTTTCACTTGTCTGTTGGTTCCACCTAAAGGTGTTCACAGCACTATTTCTAATATCGGAAGGGACAGCCGATATTGAAATACGTGAACTCCCGGCGGGAGGAATAGTCTCAGCGGAAGGAGGAGTATGATAACAAAAACAAAAATATCTTCTTAGTGCAGCTTATCTCGCCAAGAAACTGAACTACAAACTACTATTCCATCTTCATAGGAAGAGATTCCATCATGTGAAAACTGTTCTGGATACTCTATATCACTAAGTTTCTCGTTTACATAATTATTAAAATTACGATATCTATTCTGTTCATTAAATTGTCCTGATTTCATCGAATTATATATTTCTTCAAGAATACAATATTTTTCATCTTCATACACCCAACAATAGTATTTTTGATTTTTTACAGACTAACATTGATATACCTGATTTAATGAATCCACATACGAAACAAATGCTTGATAATACATAAAGCATTCTTTATCAAAATTAATTTCTAAGTTAACTTCTCCCTTTCCTTCTGGATCCACATCATGTATATTCCATACTTTATCTATACCAGAGTATGCGTCAAAACATGAACAAATTACATGTTTGCTATCTTTTTGTGGGTAATACATCTGGTTTGTTGATGTATCCTTAATTGAACCCACATTATTTAATTGTACTTTTGCATGCTCGATTGTCTTTTTCCTAACATTCTTATTACAAGTCCCCTTACTTTCAAATAAAAATACTTTTTTTTGCCCATCAACTCCGATCCAATCTGGTGCCATTTTTCCATTCACCAACGTTCCTTTAAAACTCTTATCTGTAAAATGATATAATTTGTTAATGTTATATATTTCATTTGCAATAATTCTTGTTGCTAACATACCCATGGCAAAAGAAATTACATTTTTATATGAAGTTTCCGCAAATTCATACTCATCTGAAATTACATAAAACCCTTTTTCCTTTTTTACTGCCATTCTACACATTGATGAATAAAATTTTCTTGCATCTCGAGAAATCAGTTTTTTTCCGTAAAATCCATTTAAAATAGCATATTTACTAAAATCTCCTCTTGAAACGTTAAATGATCTATGTTTGGTTGCATTAGGATTTTTTGAATAATCATTCTCTGAATCAAAATATTCATAATTCACACTTTCCATCTATTTTCCTTCTCCTTATCAGATGTAAATTTTTTTGATATCATTTTATTAACTTATCATTTTTCTTCATTCTATCACAGCATCTATTCTTCCGCCATCAGTCTTTCAAACCAGCTATCCAATAGCAATGATAAATTGGCCTACATCTGGCAATTCTTGCAGCATTTCGTCCAGAGTTTTCTGTTTCACATATTTCTGCACATACACCCAACAGGCAAGTACTCTATGGAGCAATCACTCCGGAAGTACCGGCTTCCATCCTTCAGTTACATAATGATGTAACAATCGTTGCTGATGAAGCTGCACTGAGTGAGATTGATAAATAATATCTACTGGACACCGGACATTGCAGTGTAACTTATGAAACGCATTTAGCTTTTGTTAAAAAAGGGAAGCTGTGATACACATCCATATACCACAACTTCCCTATATTTTCATCTTCATTTAATTTTAATCAATTGTCCATTTAAGCAGCTGTTCTTTCACCTTTTCAAATATCTGCATTACAACTACTAACACAATTACCATAAAGATAAATCCAACCCAGGTATGCAAGATGATACACTCTACAATATGACGGATAATACAGAATACCAGGCCAATCTGTTTGCTGCCGATCTGCTGATTGAAGATGAGGAAATCGAAGATATGGTTCAGAACGAGGACCTGGATTATTTCGGACTCTGCAGTTCATTGAATGCGACTCCGGAACTAATGAGCTTTAAATTATACAGCCTGACAAAACGAGGCCAGGCTTATCATATGCCGATGGAGATTCAGAGCAATTTCCTGGCGAAATAAAGTAAATAAAGATCCTGTTCTATATATCATAGTATGAACAGGATCTTTTTATAATGATTTATTTTCTATCTAAAATTTTATTAAACCGACTAAAGACTCCATAGTTTGTGTGTTTGACTTACTGTTTATATCTATCTTCTCCTAAATATTTTTCTAGTCATTGCAATATAAAATTGCTTATACAGTCTCTCCCTTAAGAGTCCTAGTATTCTGGATAATATACAGAGCGACCGATATGACCATCATTATAGCACACAAACCAATCAACAGATCTGATACCATCGGTGTAATGTGGAACCATATAATATGCACCGCTGCAGTTCCATATAATAAAAAGGTTACTATCTTTCCATGCCAGTCTGCACCATGTACTTTTCCTGTCTTTTGTATCACAAGACATCCACTGACTACCATATACAGCTCCTTACCTGCCATTATTACGATTAAAAGAAGCACATGCGGAAAACGAGTAAACAGACAGATTAACATCGCTGCCTGTGTCAGCTTATCAGCCACCGGATCAAGTATTTTTCCTAAATTACTAATTCTATGGAATCTTCTTGCGATATATCCATCAGCAAGATCCGTAAGACCAGACAGCAATAAGATTTCACCAGCTAACAGAGGATTTTTCTTTACACAATAACTCCATATAATTACCGGAATCAGACAAAGCCGAAAAAAAGAAAGAAGATTAGGAACCGTAATAATTCTATTCAAATTTTCTTCCTGATTCACTTCACTCTGCATGTACGGTCACCTCACTTTCCTTTTTTTTAGACATAAACCAATAAAATATAACACAAAATGCTAAAGCAAACACAACACCAAAAACATTTTGAATCACTCTAAGACTAACCGCTCCTTGTAGTCCATAAGTCTCTGCAGCAATGGCTAAAGCACCAAATGTGTTAAATACTGCCTGCCAGCCATATTGTGCTGAAAATCCTACACCGATTCCACCAAGAATTCCTATATATGCATAGATTGACGAAGGAAGCAGAAAATATAATACTGTAAAGCATATAACACCTGCAATATTTCCGACAATCCTTTTACGGACTCTGTAGTGCATATCTTCCATAAACGGCAAAATCGTGGACATGGCCGCAATACCAGCCCACATTGCACGTGGCATATTACAAAGTTCTGCAATGCAAAGGACAATCGGTACGCATAAAATCTGACATATCTGCCATTTTGTTCTGGAAGAAGTGATATCAAATTCTTGTATCAGATCTTTCAGATTTCTTTTATAAGTTCTGTTTTTATGATTTCGATAAAATACGAAGCAGGTAAGTGCTGCACCTAAAGCCATTCCGACTAATCGCATCTGATAGCTTTTTCCCGTAACATCATAACCATATAGCAGCAGATACCCAAGAACCAATGTAGATTGATTAAACATGAATGGATTATGGCATCCGAACAGAATCAACACAGCCAGTGCCGCAATATTTAACAGCATTCCCAATACCGGTGAAAACTGATTTGCTAAATGCGGACATACAGTCATAATTACAAAGAACAAAGCCAAAAGCATCGTAGATTGTCCGGTGTGGATCCCCAGATCCGCATTTCTAAACACCATGAGACATAATAAGACTACTACACCTACAATGCTGTTCTCATTTCCAAATAGGATGCTGAAAATACTAACAAAGAAAAAACAAAATGCCATTGTAACAGCTATCTTCACCAGATATACCCACATATGATATAATTTTTCTTTTAGTGTTTCACTCTTTTTCAACAGGTTTTTAGAACCTGTCTGATTTAACTGCAACTCCTGATAAAATGTCATATAAATCCTCCCATCTTCTAATTTATCTTAAAACTATATAATCTCATCTTTCTGCTTTGGCAGCTCTATAACAAATCTGCATCCACCATATTCACGGTTTTCTGCTTTGATTGTTCCTCCGGCACTATCTACAATCCGTTTTACAAGTGCAAGACCTAGGCCATTTCCTTCTGCTTTATGAGATCCATCTACCTGATAGAACTTGTCAAATATTCTGGATTTTACATCATCCTCTATTCCTGGTCCTTCATCTTCCAGAATGAACTTAACAGAATCCTGTTCTTGTTTCAGAAACATCGTAATTGTCCCCTTTGAAGGGCTGAACTTAATCGCATTATCCAAAAGATTTATCCAGATATGCATAAAAAGTCCTTCATTCCCAGTATATTTAACTTCCTCCAATTCTACCTGAAAACCAATTTCTTTTTCTGTCCATTTTGTTTCCAATGAAAGAAATGCCTGGCGGATCTGTTCATCCAGACGATATTCTGTTTTTTTCATTGGTATATTCTGATTCTCTAACTTGGATAACAGCAAAATATTACCAACCAATCCGGAAAGTCTTTGGGTGTTAAATAAGATTTTTTCTACATATTCCTCTTGATCCGGAGACAGTTCTTCTCCCTGAAGCAGCATTGTATATCCTTCAATGGCATTAATCGGGGTCTTAAACTCATGAGAAACATTAGATACAAAATCCATCTGCAGCACCTCTGTTGCACGAAGTTCTTTTGTCATAACGTTAAAACTTTGATAAGATTCTCCAACTTCTGCTATACGGCTGTTCGTTTCCAAATGCTGTTCAAAATCTCCCTGAGAAACTTTCTTCATTGCTTTACTAAGTCTGGTAATTGGTTCCAGTAACTTTGCATTAATAAAGGAAGTGATCAGCCCTGCAATCAATGTATTAAAAATCAAAAGCCAGCCAAGCACAGGTATGCTGCCCGGCAGATTAAAAAAATGATTCAAAAAAGCAAATAATAAAGCAGATATGACTGTTGAAAATACAAGTGCCAGCCAGATTGCACCAGTCAGACAGGACCGGATCCGCAATCCTTTTTCTTTCTTTTGTTCCATTATTTTTTCACCACCTTGTATCCAATTCCACGCATTGTTACGATTTCAAAATCAGGGTTATCTTTAAAACGCTCTCTGATTCTTCCTATATGTACCTCTATCGTATGTGGGTCTGCCTCCGTCTCGTATCCCCATACTTCATCCATCAACTGTTGTTTTGTAAATGTTCTGCCTGGCGAAGCTGCAAGCTTATATAAAAGCAGGAATTCTTTTTTAGGCAAAACAAGACTTTCCTTATCAGTTGTAACCGTCATTGCATCATAATCAAACTCTGTTGAACCGATCACAATTTTGTGTTCATTCAGTATCTGTGCACGGCGAAGCAGTGCTCCGACTCTTAAAACCATTTCATTCACATTTACCGGTTTTACCATATAATCGTCACTTCCCGAAAGAAATCCCTGGCGCATATCATCAAAGGAACCTTTCGCAGTGATCATAAGCACTGGTATCTGATATCCTGCTGAACGAAGTTCTGACACCAGTTCATAGCCATCCATAACCGGCATCATAATATCAGAAATGATCAGATCAATATATTCCTTATCCAATACTTCTAATGCCTGTGCTCCATCCGATGCACTTTTGACTTGATATCCATTCTTCTCAAGCACTTTTTGGAATAGCTGGCTTAATTCTTTATCATCTTCTACAATCAATATTTGAAACACGTTTTCCTTCCTCCTTATTAAAACAGATACCTTGCCCATCCAAGCAGATGCTGTACCAAAAATATTTTTCTCTGACGTTTCTTTGTTAATTCGATTGGCTCTACATGATATGGATCATTATAAGTTCCGCCTTCTAATATCTGGCGGGACACTTTTTCATATTCCATCATGCCCTCTTCCAACTGTTTATTAATATCTTTACTGCGAATTACAAGCATCAGTTCCGTATCCAGATATGCACTTCTCATGTCCATATTAAAGGAACCGATTACAGACAGATCATCGTCAATGAGAATACTTTTTCCGTGGTATGAATAACCGCCTTCATATTCCCAGATATTAATTCCTGTACTTAAGATTCTATTTCTGTTTTTCGCATAATCGGCAGCCCCAAATGGATTCCCATTATTCGCAACTGAATTTGTCATGATAGAAAAATCTGAAACGTTCTCTGCAATCTCCTCCCATGTATTATACATCATATCATTACAGATAATATATGGCGTGTGGATCTTCACACGATTTTTTGCATTTTTCATCAATTCTCCCAACTGATACCACACTACTGGTTCTTTGGAACCTGTGTGAATAGGATTTGACACTAATGTAATCTTTTCTGTCTCAAAAGTTTCGTCCGTATAATCGGTCTCGCAGATTCTTTCCTTATTCTCTTCAAAATATTTCTGATAGCTGTTCTGCAACTCTAAAACTGCGTTCTTTACAGATTTTCTATTTGCCAGTTTTTTATTGTTATGAAAATAACCACTGTCTTCCTGATTCCATATGGTTTCAAAATACTCTGACAACTGGTTAACTGAATTTTCTTTCTCAGGTTCATCGCAAACCACTAACACGTCTCTGTCATAGTTTTTATGTCCCGGAAAATCACCCAGGAAATAATTGTATGTATTTCTTCCCCCAAGAATATATCTCTTTCCATCTGCAATCAAATATTTATCATGCATTCTACCCATCATTTTCCACGGTTTCAACGGATTGGCCTTATTATACAGTTTAATTTCAACATTCTCATGGGAAGATAATCCATAGAAATACGGATTTCCTTCCATATCAATCCAGCTCTCCATTCCATCTACTAACAGACGAATATGTACACCTCTGTCTGCCGCATCATGCAGTGCTCCTAAAATCAATTTTCCACTTTCATCGGATTGAAATGCAAAAGTAGAAAGAATAATTTCCTTTTTTGCATTCTTGATCAAACGCACTCTTTGTAAAAGCGCTTCTGGATTCTTTTCTATGATTACTGCCCGTTCTGTATTTTCACTGCATTCGTTCCATGACCCATTTTTTGTTTCTTTTTTGGTTGTATTGGACACTTCCGGCTGCTTTTTATATGCAACGCAGATTCCGAGCAATTCATAAAAAGCCACACATAAAAAAATTGCCAGTATAACAAGAAGGATTTTACATATTTTATGCTTTTTCATTGTACATCACCTGATTCCTTTTTATTTCATACTTATACAATACAAAGTCAATCTCAATTTAACCTCAACAAAATTTATTTTTCATAAAAAAATATGACCGGCTTCTTTTTAAAGAAACAGTCATATTTTTATTCTAATATATGAAGGAGCTTTTCTTACTCCGTTGTATTAATCACTATTTTATTTCTTCCATAAGCTGTCGGATTTTTCTCAATGTACACCGTGTAACTGCCAGGTCATCTTCTTGTATATTCGATATGATTTTTTCATAAGCTTCTATCATTTTTTCTTTCTGACAATTACTTAATTCAATTGCCTTGTTCGTCAAAACAAGGTATGTTCTTTCTTTTTTTTCATCTAATTTCCAGATAATATATCCTTTATTTTCAAGACTTTTTACCATCTTAGATGTTTCTGGAATCGATAATTTCATGTATTCTGCCACTTCTGAAAGATATACTCCTTCATGACAGTCTGATTTTTCAACACATTCCTTTATACTATAAAGAAACAAATAATCTGTTCTTTCGACAAATTCAAATATACTTTCAACATTGATGCTCTTTAAAAAAAACTCCTCTGCACTGGTTCCTGCTCCCATATTATCGTTCCTCTCTTTCTATATATTCTTTTTTGCTGACTAGACTCTTATATGCCGGGCGAATGATCTTATCTGTAGTTATCAATTCTTCCAGGCGATGTGCACTCCAACCAGCAATTCTTGCTATCGCAAATAATGGCGTGTACAATTCTCTTGGAATATTCAACATGTCATACACAAAACCACTATAGAAATCTATATTAGGACTTACTCCTTTGAATATCTGACGCTGCTTTGCAATCAACTTAGGTGCAATCTTCTCAATATTGTTATAAAGGGTCATATCTTTCTCACGTCCTTTATCCCTTGCGAGTTGTTCTACAAAGCCTTTGAACACCCTTTCTCTCGGATCTGAAATAGAATATACAGCATGTCCCATTCCATAAATAAGTCCTTTCTGATCAAACGCCTCTTTCTTCAAAATCTTACTCAGATATGATGCAATTTCCTCTTCGTCTTCATAATCTTTCACATGACTTTTAATATCATCCATCATATTCATTACCATCAGATTTGCACCGCCATGTTTTTTTCCTTTTAAGGATGACATTGCTGCTGAAATAACAGAATAAGTATCTGAACCTGAAGATGTTACTACCCGTGTAGTGAATGTAGAATTGTTACCACCACCATGTTCCATATGTAACAATAATGCTATATCCAGTACTCTTGCTTCCAGTTCTGTGAATTTTGTATCTGGTCTTAATAGGCGCAGGAAATTTTCAGCAATAGATAAATCTTTTTCAGGTCTATGAATATACATACTTTCGTTTTTTTCATAATGACAATAAGCATGGTATGCATATACTGCTAACATAGGAAATGCTGCGATCAACTGCATACTCTGCCTTAGCACATTCGGAATTTCAAGACTTTCTTTTTCCTTATCGTAAGAGCCCAATGTAAGAATACTTCGAGTCATAGAACCCATAATATCTGATGTAGGTGCTTTCATAATGACATCTCTGGTAAAGTTAGTCGGTAGTTCCATACAATCAGATAGTCTTCCCTGAAATTCCATTAACTGTGTATCAGTTGGCAATTCTCCGAATAAAAGAAGATATGCTCCTTCTTCAAAGACAAACCTTTTTCCTTTACTTCCTGTTACTAAATCTTTTATATTATAACCACGATAAGATAACTCGCCATCACATGGACTCTTTACTCCATCACGATATTCAAAAGCTTTTATATCAGAAATATTTGTAAGCCCCGTCAACACACCTTGGCCTTTTTCATCTCGTAAGCCTCTTTTTACACCATACTCTGAATACAGATTCTTACTAATGCTATCATTTTGTTCACAAAAAATTGCTTGCTGTTTCATATAATTTTCCAAATTGCTCATTTGAATCGCTCCTTTCATTCTGTTACGAACTTACATACTATACTCAGATATTCTTGTTTCCAGTGCATTCAGCATTGTCTGTTCTTTTTCTTATTCTTATTCATTAGCAATACAATACAATGGAAAACTCAATTTAACCTCAACAAGGTTTGTTTTTTCATCCATGCAAAATCTTCTTTGTACAACAGACTGTTAGATATAGCAAAAACGGCCTTTCAAAAACAGTTAACTTCTAAATCAACTTTTTTTGAAAGGTCGTTTCATCAGATTCTTATAGCAATCCAGCAAATAATCTCATAAATAATTGTCCCAGTCGCAAATATGCACTTCGTCCGGTTTGATATTGGTCTGTCACATCACGACATTCTCCCATCGTTCTTATCAGATCATTTTTTATTTCCACAACTGCCTGACAATCTGCCATAAAACAGCCGTTTTCAAAATGGTGATATAAACTTCGATAATCCAGATTAATTGTTCCACAAGTTGCCATACAGTCATCTGCCACACTCATTTTTGCATGACAGAAACCAGGAGTCCACTCATAAACACGAACACCATGTTTAACTAATCCATGATAAAAAGAACGAGTTATATTATAAATGAATTTTTTATCAGGGATACCAGGTGTGATAATTCTTACATCTACCCCTCGCTTAGCAGCCAGACATAACGCATGCGTCATTTCATCTGTTATGATTAGATATGGAGTCATAAACCAACAATATTTTTCAGCTTTATTTATCATACTGATATAAACTTCTTCTCCGACTTGCTCATTATCCATAGGGCTGTCTGCATAAGGTTGAACAAACCCAGTTTGCTGTGCCGCATAATCATAGTGGAAAAGGTATTTACTAAAATCAGAATCATTAGCATCCTTATCACTTACTGCATTCCACATTTCCAAAAATGTCACCGTAAGCGACTGAACAGCATCTCCTTCTAAACGAATACCTGTATCTTTCCACTGTCCATACGGGTGTGTGTAATTAAAATATTCGTTTGCTAGATTATATCCACCTGTAAATCCGACTTTTCCATCAATAACTGTTATTTTTCTATGATCACGATTGTTCAAAAACAGATTTAAACCTGGCATAAACGGATTGAATACACGGCAATGAATTCCTATTGCCTCCATCTTTTTCACAAAATCTGTGTTAATAAAGCCTATAGAACCCATATCATCGTAGAATACTCTAACTTCCACACCTGCTTTTACTCGCTCTTCCAGAACATCTTGAATCTTATGCCATGCTTCAGCGTCTTCTATCGCATGATATTCCATAAAGATAAACTTCTGTGCTTTCTCCAAATCCTTAAGCTGTGCCTCTAATCCTTTCACTGCTTCATCAAAATACACAATATCCGTATTCTGATAGATTGGATACTGCGAATTTCTTTGTATGTAACTTGCTATATTTCCTGCTTTCGGAATTGTTTCTTTTATTTTGCTCAAACACTCCTGACTGTCCGGAAGCATTGGTAACAATTTGCTATCAATTTCTGCATATCGCTCACGCATTTTATGTGTGCCACCATTCAAACCAATCAACAAATACAGGCCTACACCCATAATTGGGAAAATTAGAATTAAGATGATCCAAGGCATTTTCATAGAGGATGTCTTATTTGATGCGTACAATCCCAAAACCAAGATCCCACTCAAAATCCTTGTAAATAAATTTATGATTTCTGCATATTCATTCAAGCGTGTTACGATAGTAATAATAAAAATCACTTCCAGAAGAATGCAGATTATGGAAAAACACAGCCGTTTTACCCCATTTTTTGTTTTTGCTTTGCCCTCTAAAGTATCTTGTTTCATATATATTCCACCTTCCTACTTGCTCAGTTTTCTCCCTAAATTTCGTGGAACATACCAATTTTGTCTTTTATTCTCTGCATTTCATTATCTGCTTCAATGATAGCTCTTGCAGAATGAAGTAATTCTTCACTTATCTCATCATAGCCAGGCATTTCTTCAATTCCTTTTTTATAGCGAAGTTGATGTTCCAATGTTGCCCAGAAATCCATACCATTGGTTCGAATCTGTAATTCTACACGCATAGGTGTTTTACCCTTAGCAAAAAATACTGGTATTTCAACAATCATATGATAGCTTCGATAACCATTCGATTTTGGATTTTTTATATAATCTTTTATTTCAATAACTTTAATATCATCCTGTTGGGTAATCAAATCTGATATCATATAAATATCGTCAATAAACGCACAAACTATTCGAACGCCTGCTACATCATTGAGATATGTCTGTATATTTTCTGTTGTAAATTCATATCCCATCTTCTGCAGTTTATCGTAAATACTATTGGGCTTCTTAATTCTTGTTTTTATAAAAGAAATAGGATTTCGATTGTTCTCAACTGAAAATTCATCATCCAAAACCTCAAGTTTAGTTTGTATCTCCCGAATAGCACAACGATACATCATCATTAAATTATAAAATTTTGTAGCATTATTTAAAAACTGTAGTGATTCCGGACTGTTCATCCTGAGTTTTTTTACTTCATCTTTTGTCATGGAACTTTCCTTTCTACCTCATCCCTGATTTCAAAACATTATTTATTTTGATAGTTGATTCGTTCTCCTTGAATTACTGGATAACAAATCATTTTATCACTATCCAGATTTTCTACATGCATATCTACTGCACTGATCTGATGGTTTTCATAAGTATTGTAATAATAAATACCTTTTGTAACATTACAACACGACGTATACAATGTGATTTCATATTTTCCATCCGCTACTTCGCAACATCCTCGTTGCTGATCCACAGATCCGAGAATGTGGAAGAATTGGCTAACGCTTTCTTCCTCTGATTCACCTGAAATTGCATTTACCTTTGTAAAAGCTACACGTACAAAGCGTGAGGAAGATGAGAGATCTCCCGGAAGACCTAATCCTCCCATACCTCTACTATATGCATCAAGAGCCAAATTTTCGCAGAAAGTATTTCTGGGCTGTTTAGGAGATAAATGCATATAATTATTTAGTTGAAACATCTGCTGTGGAAATGGCGGATTATTCGTAAGCACTCCTACTGGATTATCATAAATATGCAAACCATCTGACATAGATTCTACCGTAATTGACTCATTCTCATCAGAAATGATCCAGTGTAATTGTGCTAATGGCAATTGCTCGCTGAAAGGAGTATTAACAATATTAATTCGTTCAAGAAGCTCGCGAACTTCAACTAAAGAAGAACACTGGCTTAAAATCCACGGAATAAATTCAAACTGTGCAATATTTTCCACATCTGGCTTAATCGCGGCATAAACAGCATTTCCGACAAAATTCAGTCCTGCCATTGCCACTCCTTTTTCATTCATAGCATCATAATACAAAGGATAATCCTCTGCAACATGAGCCATTCCAATAATTGCATAATGATTTTTCATATCGCCAACATGGCGAAAATTAAACGCATAATTACGTGGTGTAATTACTATCTGATCACCATAAGAGAATTCATAATCGAGGGTTCGTCCAAAGTAAAAATCTTTTGTTTTATAAGTTGCTGCTGTACACATGATCGTTTATCCTCCTAAATAGATTAAAATATGTCAATGAGTTTTTTTCTTGAACAATAATATAGCACAATCTTTTATTTTGTTCCAACTTCATACATGATCATAACATGTAAACTTTAAACTATTTTCCTAGATTATTTCTCCATCAGTTTTTCAAACCAGGTATTCATAGCTAGGATGAATTGACCTACGTCTGGCAATTCTTGCAGCATTTCGTTTAGGGTTTTGTGCTTCACATATTTCTGCACATACACCCAACAGGCAACGCTACTGGCTTCTGATACAATGTCAGCTATGGTTTTGCGCATAAGCTCTTCAAATTCAGCAATTTCTTCTTTCGGAACAACATCATACAGTGTTGGTGCCTGATGACTTATTTTTACTCCATTTTCATTTGCATCTTTAAGCAGATTCTTAACTTTTTCTCTTGAATCCTCCGGTACTTTCATGTACTCCCACATAAATGCTACCACATCGGCTGGTGTGTCTTTTTTTAGTGGTGGTAACTGAATATAATCATTGTTTTCGCTCATTTTCATATCCTCCTCACGATATAATAAAATCAATAAGACGTTCTCTTGTCATGTCCAGTACAGTGTCCACGAATACTCCTGCAAACAGGATCAGATACAGAATTACACTCAGCGAAAATAGAAATGCAACCTGTACCCAGTCATGATAACAGTATGCAGTCGCTATAATCAACAAAGTGAATATAAACCCAAGGATCCCTCTGACAACCGCATAAGTCTGTACTGTCATCTTCACTGCCAGGCCGATCACAAAAAGAATCAGCCATACCGGCAGTAATAATATCTTCCCAGCAAGTTTTAAAATAAACATGTACACCTCCTATCTTACCATTGCATCAAGTTTCATCTTGTAAGCAAAAGCTTTCTCACTTGGTAACAGTTCCTCTCGCTGAATATTAGCGTCCACCATGGCCACAATGGCATCATCATCTGATAATTCCCTTACAATTGCCGGAATTGTTGTAAGTCCCGCCAGCTGCGCTGCATGCATTCTTCTGTGTCCGGATACCATTTCGTATTCTTCGTTTTCATCCATACGGAGAAGTACCGGTGTCAGCACTCCATTGATTTTTACACTCTCTACCAGATCCTGCATCTTTTCATCATCCAGCACCTTGAACGGATGATTCTTAAATGGATGGATCTTACTGATTTCTATCTCCATTGCAGATTCTTCATTTACCACACCGAGCAGTTCATCAATACTTGCCAGCTTAATCTTTTCGCCACTTCTATTTTTCATTCTTCAAAACCTCCTGTGTTAAGTTCTTATATGCCTCTGCAACCTTTCCTTTTGGACAGTGCATATAGATGCTTTTTCCCTCTGCACTGGTCTCAGCAGCTTTTACAGACATCGGAATTACATTTTCAAATACCTCGATCTGGCTTCCATAGGTTGTATGTACTCTTGATGCAATGTCCCTTGCGTAATTGGTTCTGAAATCTACCATAGTCAGGAGAATGCCCTCGATCGCCAGTTTCCGGTTCAATCTTTTCTTTACTGTAAGAATGGTCTTGATCAGCTGTTGAAGTCCTTTAACAGGCAGATATGCGGCCTGTACAGGTATCAGCACGGAATCGGAAGAAACCAGTGCATTGATCGTCATCATACCAAGGCTTGGCATACAGTCGATCAGGATATAATCGTATCGGGATCTTATCGCATCGATATATTCTTTCATGATCATTTCTCTGCTCATAACATTTCCCATCGTTACTTCCAGTGCGGAAAGTTCAATGTTTGCTGGAAGCAGATCTACATTTTCCTGATGATGTAAGATACCATCTTCTAGATTAATTTCTTCTTCATTGATAACATCCATCATGATCGTTGCCAGTGTAATTCGAAGATCATCCGGTTCTTCATATCCAAGACTTGCTGTTAAACTTCCCTGTGGATCCGCGTCGATCAGCAACACTTTCTTTCCTTCTCTTGCCAGTCCAATACCTACATTTACGGTTGTGGTGGTCTTGCCGACTCCACCTTTCTGGTTTACTACGGATATAACTTTACACATGATTTCTTCCTCCTTTAACTTTCCCATGATTCTTTTTTCCATAATTTTAGCAGTGCCAGTATTTCCCGTTTCATCATTGCCGGTGTATAAGAATTTGGAAAATACTTGTGTAGTTGCTCATTGGTAAATGCTACTCTGGTGATCTCACCTTTTTTAACTTCACTCATGATTTCTTCCATCTTTTCTAACGATAACTGTTTTTCTTTACTCAGCTGCTTTATCCGCTGAGCCTGTGAGAGTGACGGAATCGCCTGTGCATAATCCATTGCTTTAAGCAGTTCTCTTTGTTCATTTTCTTTCAATGCAGCAATCTCTACTGCCGGACAAAAAGAAATAATCTCATCATCCAGTTTCTGCAACATTTCCGGTATAAGCTTTGTCAGTGATATATAACGCTGCACTTGTTTTGGGCTATCACCACAATCCTCACTGATAATATCTATCGATCGTTTTCTTGGTGTTTTGTGGTCAACTTGGCTCTTTTTTCGACCACTTTTTCTTTTTAGTACGTCATTCTTCAGTTTGTAAGCAAAAGCTTTTTCGCTGTAGCTGATCCGTTCTCTGTGAAGATTAGAATCCACCATACTTAAAATGGAATCATCTTCACTTAATACCCGGATGATCACCGGTACTTTTCGGTATCCCAGTTTCTCCGCAGCATGTTTTCTTCTGTGGCCGGATATGATCTCATAGTATCCATCCGGTACCGGTCTGACGATCAGCGGATTTAATATTCCATACTTCTCAATGCTTTCCTGCAAAAGAAACATTTCCTTATCATCTTTCACCTGAAACGGATGCTCTTTGAACGGTCGAAGACGCTCAATCTCAATTTCTATGATTCTTTCTTCGTTTTCTTCTGATTGTCTGTTTGGTTCAGTCATCTTGACTCCTTTCCTCCAGGATTCAGGAACTAAAAAATGCCTGCCTGGAACTTTTTTAGTTAGAAAAGTTCCAAACAGACATTGCTGTTTAACCATTAGCTGTAGCTAATAGAATTGAATACTGTTTCAGCTAATTCATGTTTGCAAGTTTGGGAGAGTTTGTTTCTTTTCTCGCCTTTTCTCTGATTTACATTCCCAAATAAGGGGTGACAACAGAGCAGAACCCAAATGTTAGCTGAACTTCTTAAAACCCATGTTTGCAAACCGGTAATTTTGATTAGCTGTCAGCTAACAAAAATCGGATTTCGTTAGCTGGAAATTGATCATTTTGAATGGAATTTTGTGTCACGAACGTGATTAGAAAATAACAAAAGCGTTCGCTGTCAGCTAATCCAGCTAACATTTTCGAACGCTTTGAAGCCCGTCGCCAAGAGGATTTGAACCTCCGACCCCTCGCTTAGGAGGCGAGTGCTCTATCCAGCTGAGCTATGACGACACATGCCGCAAACCCTTGATTTTACTGGGTTTCTGGGATTTTTCCCTTCGGCCATATATAAGATTATCAACTCTATTTCGAGTTGTCAATCTACAGATTTTTTTGATTTGGTAACATTAGAACGTTCCCCAATTTGGGGAATGCTTTGTTGTCACCTTTGGCATTTTTCAGAATAGATTTGAACTGAAAGTTGTTTTTCATTTTTTCCCTTTGGGGAATGCCTCGGCTTTCGCTTAGGAGGCGAGTGCTCTATCCAGCTGAGCTATATGGACATTTAATCAACACCCATAATATAAGTTACTGTTCACTCCGTTCTCAGTAACTTAACCAAAATTCATTCCAGATTACCTGCGACAATGGGATTTTGGCTTGTATGTCTCGGGACTTTGGCATATTTTTGCAAAAATACCTCGAGGAATAATGGTGTATGAACAGTAACTAATATACTATATTTCAAAGAAAATTACAAGTGCAATCTGGCTTTTCTTATCTAATTTTCTGCTTCCGGATTCCATGTATTATCTTCCAGCTTTTGAATCATCTCACCCAGTTCAACAGTATATGCTACTTTTACATCACTATCCTGTTTAACGATAAACTCAGACAACCCGTAAGCCTGTCCATTATCCGCCCAGTCATAAGTATATCCCAATCTTGTCCATGGATATTCGCCATCATAATAGCTGGAAATAATGTTCGCATCAAACCATGCTTTATAATCCGCATCAACATCTTCGGAGAATGAATCTGTCATTTCTACTGTTCCAATATCCGAAATATATGCCGGACGAAAAACATCTTCCGGTTTTACCCACATAGCTGTAACATAGTTAGATTCATTATCAGGAGTCAGACCAAGCAATTCTTTCATTCTTGTCTGCCAGTCTGTTACACCCTCTTTATTTTCCTGATACCAGTCTTCCAGTTCACCACCTGTAAATGTCCATACATTTCCCCATTCCAGTTTCACATCAGTGCCATCCAGATAACTGTCCGGATATTTATGGAATGTATATAGAAGAACTCTTCCCTCTTCATTATAAACTGCATAAGGCTCTCCCTCATCCAGGCTTACTACCGGAAGAATCTCACCATCCTCAGCAATCATCGCATCTTCAACTGCCTGATCAAAAAGAATCTGCAGATCATCTTCACTTTCAGTAGAGGAATCGGTTTCTGCTGCTTCTTCTGTCTCTGTTGTTTCTTCTGCCTGTACACTTACAGATACCCCGCATGATACAACCATTGCAGAAACCAGAACCCCACTTATCATCCATTGTTTCCATAATTTGTTTTTCATATAATATCACCTTCCTTTTTTCAGTTTTCCACCTTGCCTGCTCCAAGTATATCATAGGAATTCATTCTTTTCTTACCCATGGAATGAATTGCAAATATTCGGCGTGAAATGTATATTTCTATAGCATTTCCTCGTCAAGTGGATTGCTATAAGCATGTTTCACGTGAAACATATTCTTGTAAAACTCAAAATAGCATGGGCGAAATATTCGTCCATGCCATCATAAATCATTTTAATTAATAGTGCAACTGTCCCTGGAGCCATATGATTCCTTTGAATCTACGTCCGATCTTTGGCTCCCCCAGCAAATCATTCTTATTGATACAAACATCAAACTGCATATCATTACAGTCTAATGTAAGCTGGCAGATTTCTTCTCCTGTTATAATGTTCTTGAATGTCATAAAATCCAGAATCTCACCCATGATACTATATTGATCACATTCAATTCCATATGGCATGAAATAGGAATCCACTATAGAAAAAATATCGTCTGTAACTATACGCTGAGAAATCATGGAATATGTATCCATATCCTCCATCGTGAGGCTCTCCATAGCCTCTTCATCACCGTTTCTGGCGGCTGCAATGAGATGATTTCTGTTCTTTGTCAGTTCACGTTCTGCTTTTACTGCTTCTTTATCTTTCTCTACAGGAAAAAGGATTTTTCCTTCCCTGGCCAGCCCGGAAAGGGTTAAAGGCTGGCCACCCGGAAGTATGTTGCCTTTTTCACGCTGTTGCAGATACTCAGCCGCATTCTGAAGATAGAAAATTAAAGTAACCCCAATTCTCAAATCGTCACAGGCACCTGCAAAAGATTCTTTGTCTGCATGTCTTTCTATCACAACACTCTCCTGTGTTGTAATGCCTGTTCCGCGAAAAAAAGGAAAATAATAATCCGGATAAAATACGTTGTTTTCATCATACTGCCCGCAGACAGTAATTCCACAATCGCATCCATAATTCTTGGAAAACTCTGCAAACATACCATCAGGGTAGTTCTCTATGACCGTTTTCTCATCATAAGTTTCAACCACATCCGTAATGATCTGTCTGATACTGCTTCTTTTGGTGATCCTGGAAAAACCAACTGCCCTCAGATAACTGTGCATAAGAACACCTCCCTGAAAAAGCTCACCCTCCATTAAGCGTGCTTTTTCTCAATCTTTGTCATACCACCCATGTATGGCTGCAGAGCTTTAGGAATACTTACAGAACCGTCTTCATTCAGGTTATTCTCCAGGAATGCGATCAACATTCTAGGCGGTGCTACAACAGTATTATTTAATGTATGTGCAAGATATTTCTTACCATCTTTTCCGTTTACACGGATCTTAAGACGACGTGCCTGTGCATCACCAAGGTTTGAACAGCTTCCTACCTCGAAATATTTTTTCTGACGTGGAGACCATGCTTCTACGTCAAGAGATTTTACTTTCAGGTCTGCCAGGTCACCGGAGCAGCACTCAAGTGTACGAACCGGAATATCCAGAGAACGGAACAGATCTACTGTATTCTGCCATAATTTATCAAACCACATCGGACTTTCTTCCGGTCTGCAGACAACGATCATTTCCTGTTTTTCAAACTGATGAATACGGTAAACGCCTCTCTCCTCAAGTCCATGAGCACCTTTTTCCTTACGGAAACATGGAGAATAGCTTGTAAGAGTTTTCGGAAGTTCTTCCTCAGGAATGATCTGATCGATAAATTTACCGATCATGGAATGTTCACTTGTTCCGATCAGGTATAAATCTTCACCCTCAATCTTATACATCATGGCATCCATTTCAGCAAAACTCATTACACCTGTTACAACATTGCTTCTGATCATAAAAGGAGGTACACAGTAAGTAAAACCTCTGTTTATCATGAAGTCACGTGCATAGGAAATTACTGCTGAGTGAAGTCTTGCGATATCTCCCATTAAATAGTAGAAACCATTTCCCGCAACACGTCTTGCACTGTCAAGATCGATTCCATCAAAACTTTCCATAATTTCTGTATGATATGGCACTTCAAAATCCGGAACAACCGGTTCACCAAACTTCTCGATTTCTACGTTCTCGCTGTCATCTTTACCGATCGGTACAGATGGATCGATGATATTCGGAATTACCATCATATCTTTGAGAAGTTCTTCCTCTACCTCTTTCTCTCTTGTGGAAAGTTCTTCAATACGGGTTCCGGAAGCAGCTACCTGTTTCTTTACTTCTTCAGCTTCTTCTTTCTTTCCCTGTGCCATCAGTGCACCGATCTGTTTGGAAATTTTATTTCTCTCTGCACGAAGAGCTTCTACTTCCTGTTTGATTTCGCGATTCTCTTTGTCCAGTTCCAGAACTTTATCCACTAATTCCAGTTTATTATCCTGAAATTTGTTGCGGATATTCTGTTTTACAACTTCCGGATTTTCTCTCACAAATTTAATATCTAACATCTTGTTCCTCCTGAAATATTCTATTACATTATGTAATGATGTCAGGGTAAAATCTGGCAACAACTTTCCCCCTGATATCAATTTATCATATCATGTGCATTCCTGCACAAAACAGATTCTCTTTTAGTATGCTCTTGTTTTCAACTTTTAAACATTACTGTTCACTCCGTTCACAGTAACTTTTAAAAAACTTTATTCTTCAATATTATCCAGTCCAAAATTCACTGCCTTACGAAGTGCCTCTACTTCTTCCTGGCTGAGCATAACGTAGGATTCGCCTTTTACAATTTCTTTCATATACAAAAAGCAATTGTCCCGGCTGTGTACTGCATTTAAGATAAGGCCTGTGTTCTCTTTGTCCAGCAAAGCCAGCGCAAAACTTAACTTTCCACCTACATCATCAAATGCGTCATACTTTTCTACACCATATTTATTAAACATTTTATCAAGATTCTTTTTGATAAAAAGAAGATCATGATCATGTTCTTCCTTCGCATCATAGAGCTTATCTATCTGAGCGAATTTTCTAACGAATACTTTTTCCAGAGACTGTGCATCTGAACCTTTCATGAACGTCTTATATTTACGTTCCAGACGGCTCAGGCGCATATTCATACTGATATTCCTTACCAGCAGGAAGATAGTAAGAATCAGCAGTATAATAATGATGATCCCGGAATCAATTCCAAGATTTTCAAAAATGCCACTCATATTACTGTCACTCCTAACCAATGGATTCGAAAAGATCTATGATTCTTTCCAGTTCATCCTTGGAATAATATTCAATTTCAATTTTACCTTTGTCATTTTTCTTTCTGTGAATCTGGACTCTGGTACCCATGATACTTTTCATTTTTTCTTCCAGACTCTCATATATTGCATCCTCAGCAGAACTGAATTTGCTCTTCTTTGCTGTTTTTGGCGGCTCCAGCATACGTTTTACAAGCGCTTCTGTTTCACGAACACTTAATTTCTCGTCAAAAACCTTCATTGCAATTGATTCCTGCTTTTCCTTATCTGCTATCGAAAGGATTGCCCTGGCATGACCAGCAGTGATCATCTCATCAATCAGCATCTGCTGCACTTTTTCACTGAGTTTGAGAAGTCTCATTGCATTTGTTACTGCTGTTCTGCTCTTCCCTACACGCTCTGCGATTTCATCCTGTTTCAGATGAAATTCATCAATCAGTCGTTTATATGCCATCGCTTCTTCCACAGGGTTTAAATCTTCCCGCTGAATATTCTCAATCAGGGAAATTTCTACTAATTCCTGCTCAGAAAACTCTTTAACAATTACAGGAATCTCTGTCAGTCCGGCAAGCTTTGCCGCTCTCCAGCGTCTTTCACCTGCAATTATTTCATAGTAGTCCTTTTTATCAGACACGAGAAGCGGATGGAGTACGCCGTACTGTTTAATAGACTCAGACAGTTCCATGAGTGCATCTTCATCGAACTGTTTACGTGGCTGATCCATATTCGGCTCTACACTTGAGATCTTTACGATCATTGCCCCTGTTTTCGAATCTGCTGTTTGCTTCTTTGCAACAGTAGGGTTTGTCTGTTTTTCAGCTACGTCAGATTTCTTCTCTGTTTTAACTGTTTTGGTTATTGTCTTTCTGGCAGGTTCTTTGACAACAGATGTTCTGTCTGGAAAAAATGCATCTAAGCCTCTGCCAAGACCGTTTTTTCTTCCTGCCATTAATTATCCTCCCTGTTGAGCACTTCCTCTGCCAGAAGCCTGTAGCTTTCTGCTCCTGCTGATCTCGGATCATAGATATTAATCGGCTGTCCATAGCTTGGAGCCTCCGCCAGTCTTACATTACGTGGAATAATTGTTTTATAAATATTCTGATTTAAATTCTCTTTTACGTTTTCCACTACCTGCAGAGACAGGTTTGTTCTTGCGTCATACATTGTGAATACTACGCCTTCCATTTTCAGACGTTTATTCAGTCTTTCTTTTACCAGATCAATGGTATGAATCAGCTGTGAAAGTCCCTCCAGCGCATAATATTCACACTGGATCGGCACTAATACAGATGTAGCTGCGGTTAATGCATTGATCGTCAGCATATTTAATGACGGCGGACAATCCAGTATTATGTAATCATATTTACGTCGAAGCTTATCTGTGATTCCCTTTAAGATAAATTCTTTATCATCGATTCCTACCAGCTCGATTTCTGCACCGGAAAGATTAATATTAGATGGAATCAGGTCAAGATTCTCAACAACATCTTTTACAATCGTGTCTTTCGTTTCTGCCTCTCCAAGCAAAAGTTCATACAATGTATTTTCTATGCCGTTCTTATCAACGCCGAAACCACTGGTAGTATTTCCCTGTGGATCCATATCAATTGCGAGAACCTTTTTCCCTTTTTCTGCAAGACATGCTGAAAGATTAATTGCAGTTGTTGACTTTCCAACTCCGCCTTTCTGATTAGCAACTGCTATAATTCTTCCCAACTTCATTCCTCCTTTATGAGGTTTTAATTGTAGTTATTCCTATTTTGCCTGTTACATTATTTTTTATAATGCCAACAGGCATACGCAGGTTTATTATAACACTTTTATTTTAATCATGCCACATAATGTTTCACGTGAAACATAAAAAAACACATTATTTTTAGCATAAATATTGTATATTTTGTGGTGATTGACATTTTCTTTTTCCATCAATCGTTACTGTTCACTCCGTTCTCAGTAACGCAGCCAAAATTCCAGATTGCCTGCGGCAATGGAATTTTGGCTTGTATGTCTCGGGATTTTGGCACATTCATGCCAAAACACCTCGCAGGATTGTGGTGTGTGAACAGTAATCATCAAGTTACTGTTCACTGGTAATATCCCGCGAGGTGTTTTTTGTGAGTGAAGGTCACAGAAAACCCGAGACATACCGCGCGAATTTATGCGATTAGCATAAATTCTGTGCATCGCGAAGCGTGTTGCTGTGAACGGAGTGAACAGTAACATCATCAATCCATATGGTTCTTTTTTTCGCATCATATTTTCTTGTAAAACAGACAGTATCGCGGTATAATATGGGTATATAATTTTAGCAGGCTAATCACTTGTTATGCTTGATAAAGGAGGCCGAAAATGAGTAAAAACAAGCACAAATTTCTTACATTTGCTGCTCTGATGACCGGCGCAACTGTTGCTGTTCATTTCATTAACCACACGATTGCTACTGCTGCACAATTAAAACAGATGCTCCACATTTCTAATGACAATTACTTTGAATGGCGCTTTGGGAACATTTATTATACTAAAAAGGGAACTGGGTCACCGATTCTTTTGATTCATGACACTTTACCTGGAGCTTCCGGGTATGAATGGAGCAAAATTGAAGACGAACTGGCAATTGACCATACCGTATATACTGTTGATCTGTTAGGATGCGGACGTTCGGACAAATCCAGCATTACCTATACAAATTTTGTTTATGTTCAGATGATCAGTGATTTTATCAAAAAAATAATTGGTCAGAAAACAGATGTGATTGCAAGTGGTTTTTCAGGCTCTTTTGTTACTATGGCCTGTCACAATGAGAAAGAACTTTTTAACAAAATCATGCTGGTAAATCCGCCCAGCCTGACTCAATTAAAACAGATGCCAAACAGAAAGGACCGCCTGTTAAAAGCAGCTCTGGAAATTCCGATTTTCGGAACTCTGGTTTATCATATGATCGTATCACGTGATAATATAAATAATCTTTTTATCGAGAAGATGTATTGTAATCCATTCCATGTGGATAATCAAATGGCAGATGCTTATTATGAAGCAGCTCATAAAGGTGGATATTATACCAGATTTTTGTACTCCAGTCTTGCAGCTAAGTATATAAATATAAATATCTGTCATGCACTTAAGGCACTGGATAACAGTATTTATATTGTTGAAGGTGAAACAGAGCCAAACGGAAAGGCTATCACTGATGATTATTGTGCCTCCAACCCGGCTATTGAAGTTTCTGTTCTCAAAGAAACAAAACATCTTCCACATGTTGAAGCACCTGAAGCGTTTCTTGAACAGGTTAAAATCTTCTTTTAAGCCTTATATTTAAGCCAGAATGAGTCGACGAGTTGATTTTGAGACAGTTTTGAAGGATAAATTTTTTTATTTCAAGTCGGAAGAAGGCGACGTTGCGGTGACTACAGCAACCGAATTCAGACAAAATATACCGCAAAGTGGGACGTGCAGATTGTGGGAATAATTTTTCAAACACGCTCTAATACAACAAAAAGTGAGGCAGGCATATGGAAGAAATTCTATATGCCTGCCTCACTTTTTTATAGATTCGTTTATTCTTTTACTCTTCTGTACTGTCCGTTTCCTGAGAATCTGTATTCTCCTCTTCGGATGTATCAGAATCGTTTGTTATGCCGGCTGTTTCAGATGTACTGTCATCGGACTCTTCTATGCTCTCACCTGGCATATCTGTTGAATCTGATTTAGTATCATCTGTTGTTGCTTCGTCTGAATCTGTCTTATCTGAACTGTCTTCTTCTGTTCCGACAACTGATTCAAATGCTGTGAACAGTTCTTTTACATTCATCTTATTTACGAGATATACTTTATTATCCACCACTGCTGCATAATAGTTTGTATCGTAGCTATAGTATGCAACTTCCTGTGTATCACCGTCTTCTTCTGTAAATGTAGCTGTTAGTTCTGCATCACCGTCAGGTTCATATTTATCTGTCAGACGTTTCTGAGCCGTCATGTTGATCAGTTTATTGTAGAATGTTGTAAATGTTGTTTCATCCATATCAGAACCATTCAGTTTATAGGTAACTGTTTCTGTATCGTTTCCATCATCATCTGTGGATGTTTCACGTGAAACATTTACTTTATAATCACTGCCCTGATAATTTACTTTGAGGCTTCCGAGGCTGTTTAAAGATACATAACTTACTGTCATATCCCAGAAGTCTTCTTCTGATTTATCAGTGAGCGCGGACAGAGTATCCGTTGACATCGTATAGACTTCATTGCTGTCATTTACCATGACATATCTGCTGCTGTCATCTGTTTCATTTCCAACAAGAATTGTAAGCTGCTTATCTGCCATCTTAGTTTCTTCTTCCGAAGAATCCTCATTGTCTGATGCACTGTCTGAGTTTTCTGATGTTTCATCTTCTGTTTCTTCACCGTCAGTATCTTCAGCCTCGGATGTTTCATCCGTAGTTTCACTTACACTTTCGTCTGATTCTGTATCCTGTTCAGCATCGTCACTATTTTCTTCCACAGATGAAGCATCTTCATCTGCCGTCTCACCGGAAGCTGTCGTATCATCTTGTGTGTCATCATCAGCAACTTCTTCCTGATAATCTACTGTGATTGTTGCATATGGTTTATCCAGACCATATTTGCTCTTGTCGTCGCATTTATAATCTGCAAGTGAACTATATGCCATGCTTCCGAATGAGGATACCAGAGAACTTACGGTAGCTGAGTCTGCTTTTTCTTCATCCTCGCTGCCTTTTACTGACCAGGTACTTGTATCTTCGTCTTTTGATAATTCATAGGAATTATCGCCGTCTACAGAAATTTTTGTAATGGTATCTGTATTGGAAATTGCAGGGAAATCTTCCATCTGCGCATAATCATTCAATGATTTGGTAAACGGCTCTACGCAGGAAGAATCTATCAGGTATACTGTCTTCTCATCATCATCTTTTCTTACATAATACTGACTGGTGGAGGAATTTTCATCTCCCACATACAGTGTAGTTGTTATGTCATCGCCATCTTCCTCATCAGATTTTGTTACAATCTTAATCGTGTTTGACGGAGAGTCCAGACCATATTCTGAAAGATCATCTACGTCCTCCAGAACTCTGTCTGAATCGACAGATGCAATAGCAGATTCTGCACTGTCCAGAGTAGTCTGATTTACCGGAAAATCTGTTTCGTCTTTCTTTACCCAGCTGTCATCATCTTTTTCAAATGTTGTCTCTGTATCATCAACCATAAAATCCAGAGATTTAATGTTATCTGTTGATGCAGTAAATACAGTTGTGCTTTCTTCAGAATCTTCTTCGGATTCTTTCTGCTCCTGATGGGCTACATAGGTTTTTACACCTGCGTAAGCCCCGCAGCAGACACCAAGAACTACAACTGCAAGAACCATTTTTACAGTTTTATTCTTCATTTAAGCTTTTCTCCTCTTCATCCAGACTGCAAACCCTACAACAAGGAAGAATCCAGGAATCAGACCGATGGTGCAGATCTTCCAGAATGCAGCATCATAGTCTGTAAGTGTCAGATAAGATACGGACAGGCTCTTGGATGGGATAGATACGGTTGCACTGTCTTCTGTGTCTGTCATCCACTTCAGGGATTCGATAATCAGCTTCTCATTTCCGCCGGATACCATCTGATTTACCTGTGATTCCATCAGATTGGAAGTTGAATAGTATACGATCTGCGTTTCTTTGTCATCATCCAGAGTCTCTGTGATGCTTACTCCCAGATCAAATGGGCCAGCTTCGTCTCCGTCTTCTTTCTCCAGAGTATCACTGTTCAGATCTGTCTTGGAATATGCCTGGTCTGATGTGGTGAGGATACTGTTGATCGTTACGGTATCTCTTACATCATCCATTTTTTTGATTCCCTGTGCATATGGTACAAGTACATAATATCCTCCGGAAACAGTCTCAGAGCTTGCATCTGTGCTGTTTATAGTCGGAACCAGATAATATGGCATCTGCATTGCATAATGCTGATTATCACCTTCAAATACGATTCCAGCTTCTCTCTGAACACCATAGTTTTCCAGAACTGCATCAAAGTTTGGCAGATCTTCTGTTGTATAATCAGAGAAAATCATCGCCTTTCCGCCATTTTCAAGATAATCGATAATAGCAGTCTTTTCATCTTCTGAAATATCTGTGGACGGAGAATCAATGAACAGGCAGTCTGCATCATCCGGAACACTTCCCTCTGTAAGAAGATTCAGAGACTGAATATCCATGTTTGCCTTCTCGATGTCTTCTTTGATAGTAGAATCCATCTCCTTCTCACCATGTCCCTCGAGTGTATAAAGGATCGGGAGATCTTCGGATGTTACATATCCAATCGCACTTGTGATCTGACCTTCACCGTCGAAACCGGTGGTCTGAGAGCTGTAGGTCTGATAATCAATTGTGCTCTCATAGATATTGTTGTAATCAATGACTTTATTTCTGTCGCCGCATACAACGATCAGACTGTTTGCAGAAAGATCATCACTTGTATATTCCGTTACAAATTTAGGATTTACTACAGGATCCTTCTGCTCTACTTTAATATGCTTGGATTCATCTTCATATTTCTTAAGCAGATTGGTAATATTCTCATCTTCAGAACCGCTCTGTGCAATCTGGTAAATTGTTACGTCCTTGTCCAGATCTTTCAGCATTGCTTTTGTATCATCACCAATACTGTAGAGTTTCTGGCTGCTGATATCAATTTCTGAATATTTGGACGGAATCGCATTTACGATCATGTTGAGCACTACAACTACTGCAATAAATATCACTGACATAACCATTGTGTAAGAACCGTTTTTGATATGCTTCTTACTGATGGTGCCAATCAGTTTCTTTTTGTCAAATTTTTTATGCTTATTATTTTTCATCTTTTCTTTCAGTTTCATTTTCTTTCACCTCCCCACTAATTCCAGCGTCTCTTCAAAATAGACTGTGTTGTAAGGAACAGGCATACTGCGATCACAGAAAGAAAATATACAATTCCTTTTATATCAAAGATGTTACTTGTAAAATTATCAAAGTGTCCGCTCAGATTAAACACATCCAGGACTTTCTGAATACCGCCCTCAAAAATACTGGATTTTACTACATAAATAATAATCAGTGCCACTTCTCCAATCACACCGATCACTGCTGAGATCAGAATATTCTTGATCATGGTATAGATAATGATGGCTGCTGCCAGGATCAATAACCCAAATGTCACGCATGTCGACATAGATGTCTGAGAGAAGAATGAAGAAATACCATTCATCATGTAAAATGCAAATAAGAAAACAAATGTGAGTACCGCTGCAATTACCTGGCTCTCAGTTAATGCTGACATAAATACACCGATTGCAATATTTGCACATCCCAGGAGAAAGAATCCCAGGACTGCTGTATATGCAGATGCAAACTCTACTGTGCCAAACCTGGACATAATCAGCGGATAAGTACACATAACTGCCATCGGAACAGCAAATACAGTTACCAGTGCAAGATATTTACCTATTACAATACCGCTCACAGAAACCGGTGCTGTCAGAAGCAACTGATCTGTTTTCTGTTTTCTTTCCTCTGCAAGTACACGCATAGTCAAAATCGGTACTCCGATCAGGAATGCAAAGGTAATTGCGCTTAAGGTGTATTCAAATTTCGGATATGCTGATGAAAGCTGATATGCTGAAAAATAAATACCTGTCAATACAAGAATGAAAAAGATAAATAAATATCCTACCATGGATGTCAGGTAACTTTTCAGCTCTCTTTTATATATAGCTGTCATGGTTATTTCTCTCCCCCTTTATCATTATTCTGTTCTTCCGATATTTCTGCTGATGTCTGTTTTACGTTTGTCTCGTTTGATCTACCGGCATCAGTATCTTTATCTTCAGGTGTATTTGGGACTTCGTCTGCAGATATTGGTTTATCGGATGCAGTAAGTTCAAGGAAGATTTCCTCCAGTGATACTTTCCTGGACTTCATCTCATAGATTGGGCTGTTAATCTCCGACATTTTGTAGAATACTTTTTCCCGAATGTCATTCTGCTCCTCTGTTGAAACTTTCACACTCCAGAGATTCTGTTTCTCATCTTTTTCCATTGTTACGCTGTTGACTCCCTCAATTCCCTCGAGAGCCAGCCTGATCTGTGTTTTTTCACCTTTAATAAGCATCTCCAGAGTATTGGATCCCTCTGCAAGTTTTCCAAGATTCTCAGGAGTATCGCTTGCTACCAGTTTTCCATGAGAAATGATCAGCACGTAATCGCATACCGCGCTTACTTCAGAAAGTATATGCGAGCTGAGAATAACGGTATGTTTCTTTTTTAATTCTTTAATTAAGGTTCGGATTTCAATAATCTGTTTAGGGTCAAGACCTACTGTCGGCTCATCCAGGATGATCACCTCCGGATACCCCATAATCGCCTCAGCAAGACCAACTCTCTGTCTGTAACCTTTTGACAGGTTCTTTATCAGACGGTTTCTCATGTCTGAAATCTTTACCATATCCATGACTTCTTCGATCATGTTTGCTTTTTTATCTTTTGGGATTTTCTTGAGATCTGCCACAAATTTCATGTATTCCAGGACAGTCATATCAAAATAGACCGGCGGCTGTTCAGGCAGATAACCGATACATTTCTTTGCCGCTTCCGGTTCTTCGAGGATATCGTGTCCGTCAATTTTGACGGTTCCTTCGGTGGATGCGATGTATCCGGTTATCATATTCATTGTAGTGGATTTTCCTGCACCGTTTGGTCCCAGAAATCCATAGATTTTGCCTTTCTCTATTTTAAAGGAAAGGTGGTCAACTGCCGTATGGTTACCATATCGTTTGACCAGATTGTTTACTTCAATCAATGTGTTCTCCTCCTCTTAATTTTTGCCAAAATAAAATATAGAAAATGTCCCCAGGTGAAACAGAGAATGGGGGAACCCGAGGACATCTCTATAAAAGTAGTTTATGATGAAGTTGTGATGAAATTAGGATAAAAGTGTGATTATTCTGTGATGTTTGTTTGAAAAAAATAGCTGTCCCGAAATCTCGGCATTTTTTGCCAGAAGATTTCATGAGACAACTATACATAGATTTATTATGACAATGGTTCTTTTAATGGTGTTCCTGCTTTACGCGGATACTTTCCAGGTGTAGATTTTTTCTTATTTATAATGACAAGGGATCGGTCAATCTCGGAGTCCGGCAATTTAAAGTATGTGATGTCTTTCACCTGACCACCGAGGATATTGATTGCTTTCTCTGCTTCTTCTGCCTCTTCCTGTACAGTTCCTGATTTATAGGAAATGAAAGTTCCTCCTGTCTTTACATAAGGAAGACAATATTCTGACAGAGTTGCAAGGTTTGATACTGCCCTGGATACACAGAGATCATATTTCTCACGATACTCTTTATTTTTTGCATACTCTTCTGCTCTTCCATGAATCGCCTTAATCCCTTCTAATCCAAGAAGTTCAAAACTTTCCTCAAGGAAGTTTACCCTCTTTTTCAGAGAATCCAGCAGACATGCCTCCAGATGTGGAAAAGCAATTTTCAAAGGCACACCTGGAAATCCGGCACCTGTACCGATGTCCATAATTGTTTTTACTTTTGTCATATCAATGGCTTTTACACAGGCAAGACTGTCAAGAAAGTGCTTTGTAAGTACTTCCTCAAACTCAGTAATACCTGTCAGATTCATAACCTTATTTTTTTCTACCAGAAATTCATAAAACTGGATAAACTGATTTTTCTGCTTCTGGCTCAGCTCTATACCCAGTTCTCTGCATCCATTTTCCAATGTCGTCAGATTATACGGCATGTATTATTCTCCTTTTTCTACCTTTATTTATTATTTTTGTATATTTTACAGGGTTGTTTTATGTGCTTTTATGATTTTATCTGTTATTTATAGTCCGTTATTTTACTCTTTTATGTACTATTTTAATATTTTTTGCCAATTTCTTGTTTTTATAAGCACATTAAAGCGTATTATATTAATTATTTCGTACTGGAAAGATACACCAGTAAAACTGATATATCAGCAGGAGAAACTCCTGAAATTCGGGAAGCCTGTCCGATTGAAATCGGTCTGTATGCTTCCAGTTTCTGACGTGCTTCGATTCTCAGGCTTCCAACTTTCTCATAATCAAGATCTGTCGGGATTTTCTTTGCTTCCAGTTTCTTAAACTGTTCTACCTGTTTTAACTGTCTGCGGATATATCCATCATACTTGATGTTAATGTCAACCTGTTCCTGTACATCCCATGGCAGTTCCGGACGTTCTTTATCAAGTGGTTTGATTGCTTCATAAGAAAGTTCCGGACGGCGGATCAGTTCAGCCAGAGTAGTTCCAGATTTCAGCGGTGTGCTGTTATAGCTTTCCAGAAGGGTCTGAACCTCTTTGTTTGCTCCGATATTTGTATGTTCTACTCTGCTGATCTCTGTTTTTATCTGTTCTTCTTTCGTAAGGATTTTCTGATAATCCTCTTCACTGATGAGCCCTGCCTGATATCCCTTTTTACGAAGTCTCAGATCCGCATTGTCCTGTCGGAGAAGTAATCTGTACTCCGCTCTGCTGGTCATCATTCTGTATGGCTCATGGTTTTCTTTTGTTACCAGATCATCAATAAGAACACCAATATAAGCCTCAGAACGGTCAAGAATCAGCTGTTCCTGACCTTTAACTTCCAGAGCAGCATTAATTCCTGCGATCAGTCCCTGCGCCGCTGCTTCTTCATACCCTGAGCTTCCGTTAAACTGACCGCCGCTGAACAGTCCTTTGATTTTCTTAAATTCCAGTGTAGGATATAACTGACGTGGATTAATACAGTCATATTCGATGGCATATGCATTTTTTACGATTTTTGCATGTTCCAGTCCCGGTACGGAATGATACATTTCTTCCTGCACATCTTCCGGCAGAGAGCTGGACATTCCACCAATATACATCTCATTTGTATAGAGACCTTCCGGCTCAATAAATACCTGATGACGATTCTTATCTGCAAAACGGACTACTTTATCTTCAATTGACGGGCAATAACGCGGACCGGTTCCTTCGATCATACCAGAATACAATGGAGAACGGTCAAGGTTTGCACGAATGATCTCATGAGTTTTCTCATTTGTATATGTCAGCCAGCAGGATTTCTGCTCTATCTGAACATCTTCCGGATTAGTTGAGAATGAAAATGGTACAACTCTCTCATCTCCAAACTGTTCCTCCATTTTACTGTAGTCAATTGTATTTCCGGCAATACGGGCAGGTGTTCCTGTTTTAAAACGGAACATTTCAATTCCCAGCTCTTTCAGAGAATCAGTCAGATAGTTGGCTGCCTGCAGTCCGTTTGGTCCTGTATAATTACTTACATCACCGTAAATACATCTTGCTTTTAAATAAGTTCCTGTACAGAGGACCACAGCTTTACAGTTATAAGTTGCACCGGAATATGTTTTTACCCCTGTAATCTTTCCGTCCTCGACCAGAAGTTTTGTTACTTCTCCCTGTTTAATAGTCAGATTAGGTGTATTTTCAAGCGTTTTTCTCATTTCATTGCTGTATGCCTGTTTGTCAGCCTGCGCACGTAAGGAGTGCACTGCAGGTCCTTTGGAACAGTTAAGCATTTTGGACTGGATAAAGGTCTTGTCAATATTTTTTCCCATTTCACCGCCCAGGGCATCAAGCTCTCTTACCAGATGGCCTTTGGAACTGCCGCCTACGTTCGGGTTACATGGCATTAATGCGATACTGTCTACACTTACAGTAAACATCACTGTATTCAGGCCCAGGCGCGCGCCCGCAAGTGCTGCTTCACATCCGGCATGACCGGCACCGACTACAACAATATCATAATCTTCTACTAACGTTCTCATTTTGTCTCCTTTTATTTTACAACTGCTCATTCTATTCTTTCAAAAATCGCCGAAGGCGATTTTTTGATTTTTATTTACCCATGCAAAACTTGCTGAATATCTCATTTACCAGATCTTCACCAACAGACTCTCCGAGGATTTTACCCAGATTTTCATATGCATTCATAAGATCTATAGAAAAGAAATCTTCCGGCATTCCCATTTCGATACTGTTTCTGACCAGATCAAGGCTTCTGTCAGCCTCTTCCAATGCTGCTTTATGACGGGCATTTGTAATATATACCTCATCATTAAAGGAAATCTCTCCTCCAAAAAACATATCTTTAATCTGTTCTTCCAGTTCTGTAATGCCTTTTTCTTCTTTTGCAGAAATCGGAATTACAGGATGTCCTGTTTTTTCTTTCAGGATTTCCGGCTGGATTTCCGGCTGAAGATCAGTTTTATTATACAGGATAATCGCCTTTTTTCCAGTAAGCATTTCCATGATTTCTTCATCATTTTCGTCAAGCGGAACAGAAGAATCCACTACATAAAGAATCAGATCTGCTTTCTGTGCCATTTCTCTGGCTCTGTCTACCCCTATTTTTTCCACAATATCCTTTGTTTCCCGGATTCCGGCTGTATCAATAATCTTCAGAGATATTCCATGAAGTGTGATATATTCCTCCAGAATGTCTCTGGTCGTCCCTGCAATATCTGTCACAATAGCCCGGTTTTCTCCGATCAGAAGATTTAACAGTGAGGATTTTCCGGCATTTGGTTTTCCAAGGATAACTGTCTGGATTCCCTCCTGGATCATCTTTCCGTCAGAAGAAGTTTTCAACAGGCGCTTCACTTCTTTCTGTTCATTATCCACAACTTCCAGAAGTTCCTGGGGATATCCATCCAGACTGATATGTTCCGGATCATCCAGTGCCGATTCTATATATGCAATGTGATAAATCAGCTTTTCTCTGATATCTCGGATTGCTTTCTGCACAGAACCTCTTAACTGATCCATGGAACTGCGAAGCGCATATTCATTTTTCGCCTGTATAACATCCATAACAGCCTCTGCCTGGGACAGATCCATCCGTCCGTTCAGGAAGGCACGTTTGGTAAATTCTCCTGGTTCTGCAATTTCGGCACCATTTTTCAGCACTGTATCCAAAACCCTCTGCATAGCATATACACCACCATGACAGTCTATTTCTACTGTATCTTCTCCTGTAAAAGTCCTCGGTGCATGCATGATCATTACCAGAACCTCATCAATCAGTTCCTCTCCATCATAAATATATCCATAATGAATGGTATGAGTCGGAACTTCTTTTATTTTTTTCTTCCCGCCTTTTGATCTGTAGATACGGGAAATCACATCCATGGCATTCTCACCGCTGATACGGATGATTCCGATTCCGGACGCACTCATGGCTGTGGAAATTGCTGCGATTGTTGTTTCCATTTTTTTCTCCTCACTTGCCTGTTCTATAATAGTTCCGTCCCTGCGGAACAGTAGACTGTTACAATAATTCTGTCATCTTATATACATAACAGGAAAATCACACTGACTACTGTTATTTTTTCTGCAAGTGTGTAATCTCTCTGGTATATATACAAGACTTTCCGTAAAATAAAAATGTTACTCCAGGCAAAAGTACACACGCAAAGTTACGTGTTATTCACGCTTTCACCTAGAATAACATTCTTTTTTCATATCTGCAATGAAGCAGTCATAATATTAATTTCTTTTTAATTTTACCACTACATGACGGTAAGGCTCTTCACCCTCACTGACTGTCTCAACGAATTTATTTCCCTGAAGAGCAGAATGGATAATTCTTCTCTCATAAGGATTCATTGGCTCAAGAATAACCGGCTTGCGGGTTTTTCTTACTTTATAAGCAATACCTCTTGCAAGGTTCTCAAGAGTTTCTTTACGGCGCTTGCGGTAATCTTCTGTATCAAGTTTTACACGAATGTAATTTGATTTACCTTTATTTACCACAAGACTCGTCAGATACTGAAGAGAATCCAGAGTCTGGCCTCTCTTGCCGATAAGGATTCCCATATCTTCGCCTTCAAAGTCAACTTCCAGACTTCCGTCCGTTGTGTTATATTCAGATGTAATCTCTACTTCTCCAAGATTCATGGACGCAAATACATCACGAAGGAATACCTTTGCTCTGTTTTCTACTTCTTTAATCTCTTCCGGATCTGTAAGAATCTCAACAGGCTTTGCCGGTTTTACCGGTTTAGCCGTCTTTTCTCTGACTTGTTTCTCTTTTGGCTCTCTGAATTCTCTCGGCTGTTTTTCTTTTGCAGCCCTTTCCTTTACAGGTTTTGGCTGTCTTGGTTTCTCAGAAACAACTTTCGGCTCTTTGATTTCTTTCTTTACCGGTTTTATAGCTTCCGTTTTCTTTTCTTCCTGAACCGGGGCTTCCTCTTTGAAGGAATCGAGTTTCACTGTCTCTACGATCTCCTTCATTTCTTCTTCCTCAGAAACCGGCTCAATCTTACGAACCTTAATTACTGCAGGCTTGCTTCCGATTCCGAAAAATCCGTTGCTGCCTTCACTTATTACCTGAATCTCAAGCTGGTCACTGGATACGCCAAGCTCGATACATGCTTTTGTAATTGCTTCACTCTTTGTTTTCGCTGAAAACTGGATATAATCCTCCATGCCAACCCCTCCGTTCCTGACTACTTCTTCTTATTACGCTCATCAAATGCTTTTACCAGATTGGCCTTTGCAGTAATGCTGCCAGGTTTTGCATTCGCAGCGTCTTTGTAAGCTTCTTCAACCTTCTTGGCTCTTGTCTCAACATTTGTATTGCTGCTGCCTTTTTCAATCTTATTGATATTCTTGGCGCTCTGATGGGCCTGATTTGTAATCTTCTGAGGTGGAAGTCCCGCTTTCTCACGCTTCTTTTCCATCTTCTTCATATTCTCACTGATCAGGTCTTCAATCTGGATCTTATCCATCTTTTTATTGATAACAACCTGCTGCACACTTCTTACTGCTGCACTTGCTACCCAGTAAATACCAAGACCTACCGGGAATGTGAAACAGAATACTGCTGACATCAGTGGCATTACCATATTCATTGTCTTCATGGAATTCATCATTGCGTCCTGCTGTGAATCACCACCCTGCTGTGCTGCCTGAGGCATCAGCTTTATGCTGAGTGTCTGTGTAGCCCACGCAAGAATCGGGATAAGAATCGCAACGATAGCAAGAAGAACAGATCCACCTACAAAAGCTGCTTTAATATAAGTCAGTGGCTGATCAGCGATATTCAGACCAAAGAAATTCTGCACATGTGAAATCTCTTTTGCAGTGCTGTTCAGCGTATCAGTAAATCCTGCAAACTGGCTTGTCTCAGCAAGTGTTTTCCACTGGGAAGGTGATAATGCATACAAAAAGTCTGTGACTGAATTACTTGTAGCTTTACTTCCATCCATAATAAGCTGAACTCTTGTCATCTTATTATCTGTGATAAACTGCTGAAGGATATCTGTATATCCGTTTACACCTGTAATACTGGTAACTGCAGATGCAAGAATATCCTTTACGCTTCCTACATATGCCGGAATTTTATAAATTACCTGGTATAATGCCATCAAAATAGGGAACTGGATCGCAAGCTGTACGCAGCTTCCTGTAGGAGATACACCATATTTCTGATATACAGCCTGTGTTTCCTCCTGCATTTTCTGCATTGCAGCAGTATCGTTGTTTTTTCCCTTGTACTTCTTCTGAATCTTCTGAAGCTCCGGCTGCATGATCGCACTCAGCTTAGAGAATTTCTGCTGTTTGATCTGCAGTGGGGTCATAAGAGCATAAATAAGGATACTGAAGATGATAATACAAAGACCGATATTCTGAATTCCAAAGATATTCAGCAATCTGTAAATACCATCCATGATCCATCCCATAACGGTCGCAAGCTGACCAATGATAGGAGTGCTGCTCTTTGTCGCTAAAATCATTTCCAAGTTCATTTCCTCCTAGAATCCATAAATGACAGGAGGTTCCTTCGATCGATCAATATTCAATTTTCAAGTACATTCCTGTCTTTACGGTACAGGGTCATAGCCTCCGTGGGAAAAAGGATTACAGCGAAGTATCCTCCATACCGCAAGAAGACCACCCTTTAATGCACCATATTTTTCGATTGCTTCTAAACCATATTGAGAACATGTGGGAATATAAGGACATTTTGTTCTCTTCATCGGTGATATATACTTTTGATAGAGTTTAATTATTCTGATCAGAAACTTCTTTATCATTGTTCTTACCTGCTATGCAGTGCTTTCCCGCCAGATGCATCAGCGCACTCTCTATCTCTTGATAGGTTCTGTCCTTTGCCTGTGGGCGTGCAACTACTACAATGTCCAAACCGTTTTCAAATTCCGCTTCATTCAACCGATAACTCTCTCTTATCAATCTGGTGAGTCTGTGGCGAACCACACTATTCCCTACTTTTTTACTTACTGATATTCCCAGACGATTCTTCATGTACTGATTTTTCAGTACGTACATCACCAGATACCGATTACCTTTTGATGTTCCATTTCTGTATACTTTTTGAAAATCTTGATTTTTTTTTAAGGACTCTGATCTTTGCATAGAATCCCCTTTCCTGATCTCTTTTTTAAGAGAAGAAAAGACCACATAATTGCGGTCTTATTCTTAGGCTGATAAATGCTTTCTTCCTTTTAATCTTCTGGCAGCTAATACTTTACGACCACCCTTTGTGCTCATACGAGCTCTGAAACCATGAACTTTTGCTCTGGATCTCTTTTTTGGCTGAAATGTCATTTTCATAGGTAAAGCACCTCCTTTATCTATTATCCATGTTAAATTTTGTAACTTTTTAAGTATGACAGACACCGGATTCTACAGCTCTCCTGCCCGCCAACTTTACTTATTAGAACATCATTTCAATTATATTCATAAAGGGTGGATTCGTCAAGTATTATTTACACAAAGATTTAAATGGTTTTTTATGCCATTGTGGATTACATAATTGGTTTACGTAATATTATCCACATTTTGTGGATAACTTGTGGATAACTTGTGGAATACCTATATATCTTTCCACTTTCTCCTGTCTATTTTACACATATCTTCAAAAAAATGCTTTTATTTCTACTTTTCTTACTGTGCATAAAATTATCCCCATTTTTTATCGTTTTTAAAAGAATAACGTCACATTATGGTAACCGGAATTGGCTTTTCCACTGTTATCCACACTAATCCACATAAAAAGTGGGGATAACTTTTTTTCCACATTTCCCTCAAATATACATTGCGAAAACAGGCATTTTATTATAATATATATAAGGATATTTATGTCTTTTTTAAGAATACGGTCAGAGTTTGTGGAAAACTCAATATTATCAATACACGCTTAATATAGAAGTAATACGAACCGGGAGAACCAGAAAATGAACAAAGTTGTGGAAAAATGGGACGAAATCCTGCAAATCGTCAAGACAGAACATGATCTGTCCGACGTTTCTTTTAATACCTGGCTAAAACCACTTACTGTTTACGAAGTAGTTGACAATGTCGTCACTATTATCGTGCCTTCAGAGCAGGTAGGTCTCAATTATATAAGTAAAAAATATAAACTTCCACTTCAGGTAACGATCAGTGAAGTTACCGGAATGGAAAACTGTGACATCAATTTCATATTGCCGGAAGATGTTCCGAAAAAAGAGGAAGTTTCTCCAAAAGCGCAGTCTCAGGACGCACGCTGCGAGGAAGCTCATTTGAATCCAAAATACACTTTTGATACCTTTGTAGTCGGAAGCAATAATAAATTTGCCCAGGCAGCAGCTCTTGCAGTTGCCGAATCCCCGGGTGATACCTACAATCCGCTCTTTATCTATGGCGGTGCAGGTCTGGGAAAAACTCATCTGATGCATTCTATTGCTCATTTCATTATTGATCATGATGAAAACAGCAAAGTACTTTACGTTACCAGTGAAGAGTTTACCAACGAACTGATCGAAACAATCCGTAATGGAAATAACTCGGCAATGACCAAGTTTCGTGAAAAATACAGAAACATTGATGTTCTTCTTGTCGACGATATTCAGTTTATTATAGGAAAGGAATCTACACAGGAAGAATTTTTCCATACCTTTAACAGCCTGCACAGTGCCAAAAAACAGATTATTATTTCGTCAGATAAACCTCCAAAAGATATGGAAATCCTGGAAGAACGTTTCCGTTCACGATTTGAATGGGGCCTGATCGCAGATATCACACTGCCGGATTACGAAACCCGAATGGCAATTCTTCATAAGAAGGAAGAAATGGATGGATATGATATTAACGAGGAAGTAATCAAATACATTGCAAACAATATTAAATCCAATATCCGCGAACTGGAAGGCGCAATCAACAAGGTGATGGCTTTTGCCAAACTTGAAAAAAAGGAAGTTACACTTGAACTTGCCGAACAGGCGTTAAAGGATATTATTTCCCCTGATGAAAAGAAAGTCATCACGCCGGATTATATTATTTCCATGGTTGCTGAACATTTTGATGTTACAGTGGATGACCTCTGTGGAAATAAGCGTAACTCCAAAATTGTAACCCCCCGCCAGATTGCCATGTATTTATGCAGAGAAATCATCTCAACTCCGCTGAAATCTATCGGAAAATGTCTTGGAAATCGTGATCATACTACCATTATGCACGGCATCGACAAAATTGAAAAAGAAATCAACAACGATGAAAACCTTAAAAACACCATTGAAACTTTAAAGAAAAAAATTAATCCACAGGGATGAGGATAACTGACTGTATAACATGTGTATAAGATGTTGATTGAATGTGTATAAGTGTGTATAACTTTTCGCCGCTTTTTGGGCGCTTCGGTTATACACAAGTTATACACATACTTTAAGCACACCTTTACACGAAGTTATCCATATCTGAACTCCTTGAAAAATCAACCTTCAATGGAGTTTTTCACATATTCACATCCCCTACGGCGGCGACGACGGATTCCTTTTATATATTTATCTATAAAAAACCACATCACCCAAGAAAGGAAGTTATACACATTATGAAAATCATTTGCCAGAAAATCAACTTGCTCAAAAGTGTAAACATCTCACTGAAAGCAGTTCCCTCTAAAACAACAATGCCAATTCTGGAATGTATTCTGATTGATGCTACTACAAACCAGATCAAATTTACTACTAATGATATGGAACTCGGTATAGAAACAATTGTTGATGGAACCATTGAAGAAAAAGGAATCATTGCGCTGGATGCAAAAATTTTCTATGAAATCATTCGTCGACTGCCAGACAATACGGTAACTATTAAAACAGATGAGAAACTTACTGCCACCATTACCTGTGAGAAAGCAAAATTCACGATACCTGGTAAATCCGGAGAAGATTTTGCATATCTCCCACTGATTGAGAAAGAAGAAAGTCTTACTATCTCTCAATTCACATTAAAAGAGATGATTAGACAGACTATTTTCTCAATTGCCTCCAATGAAACCAATAAGCTGATGACCGGTGAACTTTTTGAAATCAAAAATAACTACCTGAAAATAGTATCTCTCGATGGACATCGTATTGCGATCAGACGTATGGAACTGAAAAAAGATTATGCTGACCGCAAAGTGGTGGTACCTGGCAAAACACTTAATGAGATCAGTAAGATTTTATCCGGTGAAATTGATGATATTGTAAATATTTATTTCTCAAAAAATCATATTTTATTTGAGTTTGACCAGACTATTGTTGTTTCCAGATTAATCGATGGAGAATATTTCCGTATTGATCAGATGCTTTCCAGCGATTACGAAACCAAAATTAAAATTAATAAAAAAGAATTTCTGGACTGTATCGACAGAGCCACTCTGTTGGTAAGAGAGGGAGAAAAGAAACCGATCATTATTGAAATTACAGATAATTCTATGGAATTACGTATTGATTCTGCAATGGGTTCCATGAATGAAAATATTGATATTGATAAAGAGGGCAAAGATATCCTTATTGGCTTTAATCCAAGATTTCTGATCGATGCACTCAAAGTAATTGATGATGAAACAATCAGTATCTACCTCGTAAATCCAAAAGCACCATGTTTTATCAGGGATGACGAGGAAAATTACACATATTTGATTCTGCCTGTAAATATCAACCAGAATCAGGCAAGATAGGGAGTAAATGAAAATGGAAGAAATTAAAATCAGAGATGAATTTATAAAACTGGGGCAGTTACTGAAACTTGCAGATATGGTTCAGGACGGGGTTGAAGCGAAATATGTGATCACTGACGGACTGGTAAAAGTAAACGGAGAGGTAGATGACCGTCGTGGCCGAAAGGTTTATGAAGGTGACATCGTTTCTTATGATGGAAAAGAAATTAAAGTGATCAGGTGAATAAATGTATATTGAATCTGTTCAGTTAAAAAATTTCAGAAATTATGATTCTCTGGAACTCGATCTGGCACAGGGGACGAATATATTTTACGGCAATAACGCTCAGGGAAAGACCAATATCCTGGAGGCACTTTATCTTTGCGGAACTACAAAATCGCATAAAGGAAGCAGAGATAAGGATATGATTCAGTTTGGAAAGGATGAATCTCATATCAGGATGATGGTAAAAAGAGATGAGCTTTCCTACAGGATTGATATGCATCTTAAAAAGAATAAAGCAAAAGGCGTTGCGATCAATGGTCTTCCTATCCGGAAGGCCAGTGAGCTTTTCGGAGTAGTTAATCTGGTGTTTTTTTCTCCTGAGGATCTGAATATTATAAAAAATGGTCCGGGTGAGAGAAGGAGATTTCTTGATCTGGAACTGTGCCAGTTAGATAAAATATATCTTACAGATCTGGCTTCATATAACCATATTGTAAATCAGAGAAATAAATTGCTGAAGGATCTCAGTGTTCAGCCTTCACTTAAAGATACACTGGATATCTGGGATATACAGATGGCTGAATATGGACGGAAGATTATTGACAAGCGCAGTGAATTTATTAAAGAACTAAATGAAACGGTTCAAAAAATACATGGTAATCTTACAGGGGGATTGGAAGAACTGAACGTTATTTATGAACCGGACTGTACAGCAGAGAAACTGGAAAGTACTATTTGTGCCAACAGAGAAAGAGATATGAGGATGAGACTGACATCCGCAGGCCCACACAGAGATGACCTGTGTGTAATGGCAAATGGGATTGATATCAGGAAATACGGTTCTCAGGGACAGCAGAGGACAGCGGCACTTTCACTTAAATTATCAGAAATATATATAGTAAAGAGAAAAATAAAAGACACACCGGTTCTGCTTTTGGATGATGTTCTGTCCGAGCTGGACAGCAGCAGGCAGAATTATCTTCTGGACAGTATCAGTGATATCCAGACATTGATAACATGTACAGGGCTGGATGATTTTATCAGTCATCAGTTTCAGATAAATAAGGTATTTCAGGTAGTTCAGGGAACAGTATCACAGCCTGTGTAAGAAGAAACAATCTTTTGACAAGGGTATGGGCTTATGATACACTGAGCGTAATTATGGAAAGTTGGTGAATGCATTGGATAAAGAAGAATTTCGGATAAAACTTGAAGAGATTAATAAGCTGGTTCAGGACAAAGATTATAAAGGTGCCATGAACATTGTAGACAGCATAGACTGGAGACGCGTCAAAAATGTCCGCACCTTATGTGTTGTCGGTGAAATATATGCAGCAAACGGAAGATATGAGGACAGTAAGGAGATTTTCCTTCTTGCATATCATAAGGCATCTATTGGAAAAAATATTCTTTACCGTCTGATTGAGATCTCTCTGCGAATGGATGATATCAATGAAGCAGAAGAATTTTTTGAAGAGTATAAGCAGGTGGCTTCGAATGACAGTACACAATATATTCTGCAGTACAAGATTGCAAGGGCAAAAAATTCTTCATTAAATGAGCAGATCAGAATCCTGGAAGAGTATAAAGAACAGGAATTTACAGAGAAATGGTCATATGAACTGGCAGCCCTGTATTACAAAGCAGGAGAAAAACAGAAATGTCTGGATTTATGCAATGAAATCATTCTCTGGTTCAGTGAAGGCAAATATGTTATGAAAGCCTATGATCTTAAAATGAGAATGGGTGAGCTGACAGGTGCTGAGAAAGCAAAATTTGAGAAACAGTTTGTTCCGAAACTTCTTACACCAGAGCAGGCGAAAGAACTGGAGAAGAAAAAAACGGAAACAGAAGTAAAAGCGCAGGAAGAGCCTGAAGCTGAAGAAGTGGAAGAAACGACAGAAAACAATGAGCCGGAAGTTCAGGTCAGCATGGAAGGCATTCAGGAAAAGATTTCAAAGGGGATCAGGGATGTCTTTGGAGGTAAGACTCAGGAAGAGAAAGAAGAGTTTCCGGAAGAATCCATGGATATGGTTAACGAGGCCGGTATCACCAGGGAAGATGAGATTCCGGAAGAAATCATAAAGAGTGATGCGTCACAGAAAGAACCTGAAAATGTTCCGGAATTGGAGGCAGAACCTGAAAAACCGGGGGCAGAACCCATGGCTGCAATTAAGATGCCTGAATTAAATATTCCGGCATCCATGAAAAATATGGAACTGAGCAAACCGCCGAAAGTTGAGGAAGTTGCTGAGACGAAACTGAATATGGATTCTTTTGATCTGGAAGGGAAAGAGTTGAATCTGGAGGATACGATCCTTGCTGCTGCCAGTGCGCAGGGAATTGAGATTCCGAAGGAAGAAGAGTCAAAAACAGAAGAAGTACAGGAAGAAAGTTCAGAAACTGATGTTGATGATAAAGAAATAAAAGCCCATGATATTTCAGAGGAACTGGAAGAACCGGATTTCCTCAGCGGAGATATACAAGATATAAAGGTTGCTGATCCAAAGCCGGATGAAGAACCGAAAAAGGAAATACCGGTGCAGCCGGAAATAGAAGAAGCTGAAGAAGAAGATGAGGTTACAGAAGAAGATCTCAGAAGAGCTGAAGAGGAATTTCTCCATGGACCGATGGGGAATACAGATCTGAATCCGGAAGATGATACAGAGGGAACGGAAGAAGCCCACCCCCTGACAGAAGAAGAGGAGCTGGAACGTTTTATAGAATCTATCCAGCCGGAAAATGGAGCAGATCCAAGGGATATCGTACCAAGAGAAAAAGAACTTACAGATGATGAGAAGCAGTTATTTACATATTTTGTAAAGGTTCCGGGTATGAAAGAGCAGCTTGTGGATACTTTATATGATGTACAGATGGCTGCAGCAGACAAGTCTTCTAAAACTGGAAATATTATTGTGATGGGCGGTAAGGAATGCGGAAAGACCAGACTGATCTCAGGCCTGATTCCGGCAATCTGTAAAGAACTGAATCTGGAAGCGTCAAAAGTAGCATATGTTTTTGCAGATCAGATCAACGGAAAAAATATTTATAAGATTTTTTCAAAGCTGGCAGGTGGCTTTCTTGTGATCGAAAATGCAAATCAGCTGACACCGGAAACAGTAGAGATGCTTGACAAAGCCATGGAAGTTAACACAGACGGACTTACAGTAATCGTGGAAGATGAGAAGATTGGTATGCGAAAACTGATTGCCAGATATCCGAAATTCGCAAAGAAGTTTACTTCAATGATCAATATTCCTGTATTTACCAATGATGAACTTGTCAATTTTGCAAGGGTTTATACAAAAGAGAATGGTTATGCTATTGATCAGATGGGAATGCTTGCGCTGTATAATCTGATTGGAATTAACCAGAAAGAGGATTCTCCTATGAATGTTGGCGCAGTAAAAGAACTGATAGATGCTGCGATTGCAAAATCACAGGGAGGAATCCGTAAATTTAAACGAAATGTATCTAAGAAACGTATAGACAGAGATGGATATATTGTTCTGTACGAGAAAGATTTTACTAAATAATGCGTATTTGTACAGTTACAAGTAATAAAGAAAAAGGAGTAAAGATTATGCCCAGACCGTATCTAGGAGATCCAAAGTATACCATAGAAGTGCTTCAGAAGTATAATTTTGCATTCCAGAAAAGGTTTGGTCAGAACTTTCTGATCGATACTCATGTTCTGGATAAGATTATAGATTCTGCACAGATCACAAAGGATGATTTTGTATTGGAGATTGGACCGGGAATCGGAACCATGACACAGTATCTGGCTGAAGCAGCAAGGGAAGTGGCAGCAGTTGAGATTGATAAAACACTGCTTCCTATTCTGGACGACACTCTGAAAGATTGGGATAATGTGACAGTCATCAACAACGACATCCTCAAAGTAGACATCCGCCAGCTTGCACTGGAAAAAAATCAGGGGCGTCCGATCAAGGTTGTTGCCAATCTGCCATATTACATTACTACCCCAATCATCATGGGATTGTTTGAGAATCAGGTTCCTGTTGATTCTATTACTATTATGGTACAGAAAGAAGTTGCGGACAGAATGCAGGTAGGACCCGGAACAAAAGATTACGGGGCGCTTTCACTGGCTGTGCAATATTATGCGAAACCAAAGATCGTGGCAAATGTACCGCCCAACTGTTTTATGCCAAGACCTAAAGTGGGAAGTGCGGTGATCAGACTGGAACGATATGAAAAACCGCCGGTTGAGGTAAAGAATGAGAAGCTGATGTTTCGTATTATCAGAGCATCTTTTAACCAGAGAAGGAAGACACTGGTGAATGGTCTGAAGAATTCACAGGAGATACCATTTTCTAAAGAACAGATTGAGCAGGCGTTGGGGATGTGTGGACTTTCACTGAGTGTCAGAGGAGAAGCACTGACACTGGCACAGTTTGCACAGCTGGCAAATGCATTTACAGAAATTTCATAAAAAGATAAATATAAAAAGCATCCGGTGGCTAAGCGGATGCTTTTTATATTACGTTCAAATTTATTTTTTAAAAGGAAGGAGAGTTAATTGCCTCTTCCGGCAATCAACATATGAAAAAGAAATTTTATAAAAATAACGTTGGCTTTATTATTTTTATGGCTTTAGTATATCCTGCAATTATGAGAAAATCGTGTTTAAGATGTGAAAAAAATTTGAACAAATGTCGAAGGAATTATGAAGAGAGAAATTGGGATATTTATTTTACAGAAGGCATAAGATTTCTGATATAATGAGCCGGTAAATGAAAATGCCTGTTCATTGTCTGTAATCTGCTGACAGTGAAAAGACAGAGACTTATTATTGACTGGCAAAAGTATGGAGGTAATTAAATCATGAGAATAAAAAAAGCAGGAATACTTATTATTGCGGCAGCAATTACATGTACGACACCGGCAGTACCGGCGATGGCAGCAGATACTTCGGAATCTGTACAGGAGATTATTTCTGATAATGAGATTGATTCTCTTGTATCAGATCCGGACAAAGTAGTTGATATCATTATGTATGTGAAAAATGAGGCAGCAAAACAGGATATTTCAGATGATCAGATCAGATCGCTGATCCAGACTGCGGAGAGTACTGCAGGAGTTAGCCTTTCGGAGGAAGAAGAGAACAGAATCATAAAGATCGTTAAACAGATCAAGGATTCTGATATTGATGAGGAACAGCTCAGGAGTGCTGTGACGAAGGCATATGATAAACTGGAAGAAATGGGGATTGGTAAAGAAGAGGTAAAAGGAATCCTGCATAAACTGGCTGATTTTGCAAAGAGTCTTTTTGAGTAAAATCTGCTCATTCTCAAATCGTAACTGTGAAAAGACGAAATAGTTATGGAAGATTATGGGGGATATACAAGATAGACAAGCATAAAATAAAACAAGAACTATAAATATGTGGTAATTCTATAAAAAAATATTAAAAAATATAAAATAATTGTGCAAATAAACGAAAAGTTAACTGCAAGTTCATAATTTATTCACAAATGATTGCTACTATATAGATAGTTCGAAAGAACCTACGAAAGACGTTGTAATGTGTTATCATTACACATAAATTTTTTTCATAATAATAGCCCCGGTAAACCACTGCCGGGGCACTCCTCGTTTTACGGGGATTTTTTATTTTTTATCTGATAATTTTCCATATTTCTGGATTTCATTATTGAGTTCTTCCATGCGGGTATCCAGTTCTGCTACATATCGCGCACATTCTCTTAATTCTTTTGTGATATAGTCAGGTCCGTCTCCCTCAAATTTGTAATGCATCTTATGCTCCAGAGTCGCCCAGAAATCCTGTGCAACTGTGCGGATCTGAATCTCTACTTTGGTATCAATGATACTGTCGGAGAGAAAGACCGGTGTGGTAACCAGCATATGATAACTGCGGTAACCGCTCTTTTTAGGATTTTTCATATAATCACGTCTTGCAAGGATCGTCAGGTCATTTTGTTTGGAAATCATATCTGCGATCAGATAGATATCAGATGTAAAGGAACAGCTGATACGGATTCCTGCGATGTCATTTACATAGCGTACCATGTTCTCGATACTGGATTCATATCCATGTCGTTTCAGTTTTTTTACAATGCTTTCCGGAGTTTTGATTCTGGATTTTACATGTTCGATCGGATTGTATTTATGTCTGTGCTGAAATTCACCGTTTAGAATATCAATCTTTGTTTCTACCTGTTTAAGGGCAGACTGATAGACAAAAATAACTGTCTCCCAGTCATTCAGTTCTTTAAAATCCCTCAAGGGGACAGAATCATAATTCATGTATAATAATATCCTTTCCTGATACAGGCAGTTCCCCGTTGATTTTTGTAATCTCACAGGGGACTTGTTTATAGATTTGCTATAGTTGGTTGATGATATTATTGTAACATATAAATATCTGTTTGTGTGAACTATCTGTATGAAAATTCAGATTTCCATTATTAAAGTGATTGTGTTATAATGTTTGAAAATAGCTGACATAATATACTCTATTTGTAACTGTTCAGTATCCTGTAACAGATGGAGAAGAGTTACATTTATTCCAGGTAAAGGAGAAAACAGATAATGGCTGAATCAATGAAAGATTACGAAACAGAACTGGAAGCCTCTTTTAAGAAAATTGAAGAAGGGGATATTCTTACAGGAACTGTCATCAGTGTAGATGAAAAAGAAGTTGTGGTAGATTTGAAGTATTATGCGGAAGGCATTATTCCGGCAGAGGATTACAGCAGAGAACCGGGATTTTCTTTAAAGGAACAGGTGAATGTGGGAGATGAAGTTTCTGCGACTGTTGTGAGTAAAGACGATGGAAATGGAAATATTCTGTTGTCCAGAACAGAAGCAGCAGATGTGCTTGCATGGGATAAGCTGAAAGAATTAAAGGATTCAAAAGAAGTAATTGATGTGGTGGTAAAAGGCATTGTAAATGGCGGCGTGATCGCCTATGTAGAAGGTGTACGTGGATTTATTCCCGCCTCAAAGCTTGCCCTGAATTATGTGGAGGATACAAACGAATATCTGAACAAACCAATCCAGGTTCAGGTTTTCGATATTGATAAAGAAAAAGGAAGATTAATTCTCTCTGCAAAGGAAATATTAAGAGAAAAAGCAGAAGAGGAGAGAAAAACAAAAATCTCCAATGTGCAGGTCGGACTTGTAACAGAAGGTGTTGTTGAGAGCTTACAGCCATATGGTGCATTCGTAGATCTGGGAAATGGTCTGTCAGGTCTGGTTCATATTTCACAGATCTGTGAGAAGAGAATTAAGAAACCATCAGAAGTTCTGACAGTTGGAGATAAAGTAAAGGTAAAAGTAACTGCTGTCAAAGATGGAAAATTAAGTCTGAGCATCAAAGAGGCAACAGATATGATGGCTAAGGAAATTGAGGAGGAAGTGATCGAGCTTCCGGATTCAAAGGAAGAGGCTTCCACATCTCTTGGCGCACTTTTTGCAAACATTAAATTAGATAATTGAGGTTAGAATCTGTATGAGAAATCAGGAAAAAATATTTGTAATAGGTCACAAGAATCCGGATACGGATTCCATCTGTTCAGCAATTGCCTATGCGGACATCAAAAACAGGACTTCTCAGAAGGTGAAATACATTCCAAAGCGTGCAGGACAGATCAATGAAGAGACAGAATATGTGTTAAATCGTTTCGGCATGCAGCCGCCGGGATATCTGTCTAACATTGGAACACAGATAAAAGATATGGATATCCGTATGAGTCCGGAAGCTGATAAGAGTATGTCCCTGAAAAATGCATGGGATCTGATGATGGAGAAAAGTATCGTATCTCTTCCGATCAGAGACAGAGAAGGACAGCTGGAAGGTCTGATCACAATTGGTGATATTGCTAAGACTTATATGGATACAACGGACAGTTATCTGCTGTCAAGAGCGAAGACACAGTACAGAAGAATTGCCGAGACAATTGCAGGTACCGTAGTAGAGGGAAATGAGCATGGATATTTTACAAAAGGAAAAGTTCTGGTGGGAACTGCAAATCCGGAAATGCTCAAAGCCTATATTGAATCGGATGACCTGATAATCATGGGAGACAGAGAAGAGGATCATCTTCAGGCGATTGCGCAGAATGTTAGCTGTATTATCGTTGGTATGGGAATTGAAGTCAGCGAAAAGGTGATAAAGCTTGCTCATGAGAGAGAAATTGTAATTATTATGTCTCCGTATGATACATTTACGATCGCAAGACTGATCAACCAGAGTATTCCTGTACGGTATATTATGAAAACAGATAATCTGGTTACTTTTAATACAGAGGATTTTACGGATGATATTCAGAATGAGATGATCAAACACCGTCATCGTGCGTTCCCTGTAATTAACAAAAAGGGAAAATGTATCGGAACAATTTCCCGAAGAAATTTCCTGGATATGCACAGGAAAAAAGTAGCACTTGTGGACCATAATGAGAAAGATCAGGCAGTTGACAATATTGATAAAGCTGAAATCGTGGAGATTATTGACCATCATAAACTGGGTTCTCTGGAAACTATGGTACCGATTTCTTTCAGAAATCAGCCGGTCGGATGTACAGCAACGATTCTGTATGAAATGTATGGGGAGCAGAAACTTGAGATTTCACCGAGTATTGCGGGGCTTCTCTGTGCTGCGATTATTTCAGATACACTGATGTTTCGTTCACCTACCTGCACATTATCTGACAAGATGGCGGCAGGTGCGCTGGCACTTATTGCAGGAATCAATATTGAGCAGTTTGCAAAAGAGATGTTTAAAGCAGGAAGTAACCTGAAAGACAAATCACCGGAAGAAATTTTCTATCAGGATTATAAGAAATTTATTGCTGAGGATGAGATCAACTTTGGTGTTGGACAGATCAGTTCTATGGACAGCGATGAGCTGGCAGAAATCAAAGAGCGTCTGGTTCCGTTTATGGTCAGCGAGTGTGGCCGTCATGGTGTTACCCGCGTATTCTTTATGCTTACCAATATTATTGAGGAATCTACAGAGCTTCTCTATTATGGTGAGGGAAGTGAGGAAATGGCACGTATTGCTTTCCATATGGAGCCAAAGGATGGTGTATTTGATCTGAAAGGCGTTGTTTCACGTAAGAAACAGCTGATTCCGGCACTTATGGAAGCTGCACAGGCCGGACAGAACGATTACAACTGATGGCAGCAGACAGAATAGCTGAGGATAATAAGAAATGGAAAAAGAAACCTGGAAAGCAGGAAATATGCTTTATCCACTTCCGGCAGTTATGGTAAGTGTTTCTGACGGAGAGGGGAATGACAATATTATTACAGTTGCATGGGCAGGAACTGTCTGCACGAATCCGCCGATGGTGTCTATTTCTGTGCGACCATCCCGTTTTTCCTATGATATGCTCAGAAAGACGGGAGAATTTGTAATAAATCTGACAACAGAAAAACTGGCATATGCAACGGATTACTGTGGAGTCCGTTCCGGCAGGGATGTTGATAAATTTAAAGAAATGAAGCTTACCAAAGAGAAGGCGGATTTTGTGAAAGTTCCCATGATCGCAGAATCTCCGGTGAGTATTGAATGCAAAGTAAGGCAGGTTCTGGAATTGGGTTCCCACCATATGTTTCTGGCGGATGTGCTTGCAGTTCATGCTGATCCGCAGTATATGGACGAGAAGAAGAAATTTCATCTGAATGATGCGAAACCTCTGGTGTATTCTCATGGTGAATATCTGGGAATTGGTAAAAAACTGGGAACATTTGGATACAGCGTTAAAAAAAAGAAGAAAAAATCCGGAAAAAAGAAACAGTAACCCGCAATTTGCAGACGCAGACAATGTATGATAAAATGAAAGGACATAAACATGAATAATGTGACATTAATAGGAATGCCCGGTTCAGGGAAAAGTACAATAGGAGTTATTCTTGCAAAAGCATTGAGATATGAATTTCTGGATTCTGATCTTCTGATACAGAAACAGGAGAAAAGAAAGCTTTCAGAGATCATAGAGCAGGACGGACCGGAAAAATTTAAGGAAATTGAAAATCAGGTTAATGCAGACATTCATGTGACAGATACGGTCATTGCACCCGGCGGAAGTGTTATTTACTGTGATGAGGCAATGGAACATCTGAAGTCCATAGGTAAGGTTATATATCTTAAATTATCACTGGAATCTTTATCCAAAAGACTGGGAAATCTGAAAGGCCGCGGAGTTCTGTTAAAGGCCGGTCAGAGCCTGAAAGATCTGTATGAGGAACGTGTACCTCTGTACGAGAAATATGCAGATATTACCATTGATGAAGAGGGGAAAGATTTGGATGAAAGTCTTCGGGCAATTCTGGAGATAATACATATCAAAGAGCAGGGAAAGTGATTATTACAGCTCGGGAAAAGGACAGTGGTAAATAATTTTTGTTTACAAATGATAAATATATGATATAATATACAACTGACTTTAAAATAAGATGATCGTTTAGTATAAACATATATGCATTTGAAACAGAAGTTACATGTTCGCAGAAAACGAAAAACAGAGTGAACAGTGACCATTAATTCTGCTCATGGAGTGAAAATAAATAAGAGGTGTGATATGGAACAGTATGTTATAAAAGGAGGCAACCCTTTAGTCGGTGAAGTTGAGATTGCCGGTGCCAAGAATGCGGCACTTGCTATTCTTGCAGCAGCCATAATGACTGATGAGACGATTCTGATAGAGAATTTGCCGGATGTAAGGGATATCAATGTATTGCTTGAAGCGATCGCTGGTATTGGAGCACAGGTAGACCGTATTGATAAATCTACTGTGAAGATTAACGGATCTACAATTGGAGATGTAAGTGTTGATTATGAATATATCAAGAAGATCAGAGCTTCCTACTATCTGCTGGGAGCACTTCTTGGTAAGTATAAACATGCAGAGGTACCGCTTCCAGGTGGATGCAACATCGGAAGCCGTCCGATCGACCAGCATCTGAAGGGATTCAGAGCGCTTGGTGCAGATGTAGATATCATGCATGGAGCAATTGTTGCGAAAGCAGATGAACTTCATGGAAGCCATATTTTCCTTGACGTTGTCTCTGTAGGTGCAACGATCAATATTATGATGGCAGCCTCATTGGCTCCGGGACGTACTATTTTGGAAAATGCCGCAAGAGAACCGCATGTAGTTGACGTTGCCAACTTCCTGAACAGTATGGGGGCAAATATTAAAGGTGCAGGTACAGATGTGATCCGTATTAAAGGTGTGGAGAAGCTCCACCGTACAGAGTATTCTATTATTCCGGATCAGATCGAGGCAGGTACATTTATGTTTGCTGCGGCAGCAACAGGCGGAGATGTAACAGTTAAGAATGTAATTCCGAAGCATCTGGAAGCAACTACGGCTAAACTTGAAGAAATTGGATGTGAGGTTGAGGAATTTGATGATGCAGTTCGTGTACGTGCACCAAAGAGACTTCACCGTACTCATGTAAAGACTCTTCCATATCCCGGATATCCTACAGATATGCAGCCACAGATTGCTGTAACTCTGGCACTTGCAGAGGGAACCAGTATTGTAACAGAGAGTATTTTTGAGAACAGATTCAAGTATGCGGACGAACTTTCACGTATGGGAGCAAACATCAAAGTTGAGGGAAATTCAGCAATTATTGATGGTGTGAAGAAGCTTACAGGTGCGAGAGTAAGTGCACCGGATCTGCGTGCAGGTGCAGCCCTGGTGATCGCAGGTCTTGCAGCAGATGGAATCACAGTTGTTGATGATATCGTATATATCCAGAGAGGATACGAGAATTTTGAAGATAAGCTGAGATCTCTCGGTGCTGAGATTGAGAGAGTATCCAATGAGAAAGAAATCCAGAAATTCCGTCTCAGGGTGGGATGATAAAAAATACCAAAAAATTACTTGACATTTGTAAAGGTTAAGTATATTGTATGGTATGCAGCAATCTTAATTAATGCAAGTTAATAATTAGTAATAGCCTTTTATTCAGAGTGGTGGAGATACAAAGGATCTGCGAAGCCACGGCAACCCCTGTTTGTGTAGGAAGGTGCCAACCTGAGCGAGTGATCGAACAATAAGAGGATTGTTGAGATAATCAGACAGTCCGATTACTTCGGGCTGTTTCTTTTTGTTAACGGAAAAGTATCAGCGGAGAGAAATAATCTGTTGATACAGTACATAAATGGCTGCGGGTTATTCTGCGGTCGGGAAACAATTGTAAATGAATAAAAAAGGAGAACACAATGGAGAAAATTTTATTTACTTCTGAATCTGTAACTGAAGGCCATCCGGATAAAATGTGTGATGCTATTTCCGATGCTATTCTTGACGCTCTTATGGAAAAAGATCCTATGAGTCGTGTTGCATGTGAAACTGCTACAACTACAGGTCTTGTACTTGTTATGGGTGAGATTACAACAAATGCATATGTTGATATCCAGAAAATCGTAAGAGATACTATCCGTGAAATCGGATATACACGTGGAAAATATGGATTTGATGCTGATACATGTGCAGTTATCACAGCAATCGATGAACAGTCTGCTGATATCGCTCTTGGCGTAGATAAAGCTCTTGAAGCAAAAATGGGTGAAGATGAAATTGATGCCATCGGAGCAGGTGACCAGGGTATCCAGTTTGGTTATGCTTCCAATGAGACAGAAGAGTATATGCCATATGCCATCAACATGGCACACAAACTTGCACGTCAGTTAACGAAGATCCGTAAAGACGGTACATTAAAATATTTAAGACCGGATGGAAAAACACAGGTTACTGTAGAATATGATGAAGCCGGAAAACCAAGCCGTATCGATGCAGTAGTATGCTCTACACAGCATGATCCGGATGTAACTCAGGAGCAGATCCATGAGGACATTAAGAAATATGTTTTCGATGAGATCATTCCGGCAGATATGGTAGATGAGAATACAAAATATTTCATCAACCCAACAGGACGTTTCGTGATCGGCGGACCTCATGGTGACAGCGGACTTACCGGACGTAAGATCATCGTTGATACTTACGGTGGAACCGGACGTCATGGCGGCGGTGCTTTCTCCGGTAAAGACTGTACAAAGGTAGACCGTTCCGCAGCGTATGCTGCACGTTATGTTGCAAAAAATATTGTTGCAGCAGGTCTTGCAGATAAATGTGAGATTCAGCTTTCCTACGCGATCGGTGTTGCTCATCCGACATCTATCCACGTAGAAACATTCGGAACCGGTAAACTTTCTGATACAAAGCTGGTTGAGATCATTCGTGAGAACTTTGACCTTCGCCCGGCGGGAATTATCAAGATGCTTGATCTGAGAAGACCGATTTACAGACAGACAGCTGCTTATGGACATTTCGGACGTACGGATGTAGACCTTCCATGGGAGCATCTGGATAAAGTTGATGACCTTAAAAAATACCTTGCTTAAATAAGAAAATCGTAACTGTTCAGTACTTGCATAGACAGTGGAATGCTGAATAATTACAGAATATCACAAAAATTGCAGTGCAATGGGATAAAACAGGAATTATCTGAAAGAACAGGACAGATGATTCCTGTTCTTTTTATAGAAAATTTAGATATGTAAAACAGACTTTATGATATAATGCTTGCAGAGGGCAAAATTATAGAAACCTTATAAATCAACAGATAAAGGATGATCGGGATGAAGTTAAAAACAAGGATTATAGTTGGATTCGGTATGAGTATTCTGGTTCCTCTGCTTTTATTTTCGGCAACTTTGTACGGATTAGGTCATACAAAGTTTGCACAGCAGACAAAGGATTCCTCGGAAGTGGTGTATGATATTTCAGTAGGGGAATCCACCCACAGCCAGACACAGGTAAGGATTATTGCAAAAGATCTGCTGTTTACTGCGACGGTAATATTAGTATTCACAGCTTTATCTATTGGATTATGGATTTACAGAAGTATTGCCACACCGCTGGTTAAATTAAAGAAAGCCACTCAGAATATCAAAGAGGGAAATCTTGATTTTGTTCTGGAAGTAGATGGTGATGATGAGTTTTCGGAACTTTGCCGGGATTTTGAGGAGATGAGAAAGCGGCTGAAGGAATCAGCAGAAGAGAAAGTTCTTATGGATAAAGAAAATAAAGAACTTATCAGCAATATTTCTCATGATCTTAAGACGCCGATCACAGCGGTAAAGGGATATGTAGAGGGGATTATGGACGGCGTAGCGGATACGCCGGAGAAAATAGACCGTTATGTGAAGACTATTTATAATAAGACGAATGAGATGGATCATCTGATCAATGAGCTGACTTTTTATTCAAAGATTGATACCAACAGAATTCCATATACTTTCAGTAAACTGAATGTAGAAGATTATTTCAGTGATTGCGCAGAAGAAGTAGGACTGGAACTGGAAACGAGAGGAATTGAACTGGTATATGCCAATTATGTTGAGGATAATGTGCAGGTGATCGCAGATGGAGAACAGATTCGGCGTGTTATTCATAACATTATCAGCAATGCTATCAAATATATGGATAAACCGAAAGGTATCATCCAGATTCGCGTAAAGGATGTGGGAGATTTTATCCAGGTTGAAATTGAAGATAATGGAAAAGGAATTGCAGCAAAGGATCTGCCGTCTATTTTTGATCGTTTTTACAGAACAGATGTGTCCAGAAATTCATCCAAGGGTGGAAGCGGAATCGGGCTTTCCATTGTAAAGAAGATCCTGGAGGATCATGGAGGAAAGGTCTGGGCAACAAGCAGGCTTGGAATCGGCACAATTATGTATTTTGTACTTAGAAAGTATCAGGAGGTACCAATGAAATGAGCAGGATTTTAATCATAGAAGATGAAGAGGCAATTGCAGATCTGGAGAAGGATTATCTGGAGCTTTCCGGATTTGAAGTTGAAATCTGCAACAGAGGAGACACCGGACTGGCACGTGCGCTGAATGAAGAATTTGACCTGATTATTCTGGATCTGATGCTTCCGGAAGTGGATGGATTTGATATCTGCAGGCAGGTAAGACAGGAGAAGAATACTCCTATCATCATGGTATCTGCAAAGAAAGATGACATAGATAAAATCAGAGGTCTGGGACTGGGGGCAGATGATTACATGACAAAACCATTCAGTCCAAGTGAACTGGTAGCCAGAGTCAAGGCACATATGGACAGATATAATCGTCTGATCGGTTCCAATGTACGCAAAAATGATATTGTGGAGATCCGCGGGATCAAGATTGATAAGACTGCACGCCGCGTATGGGTAAACGGAGAGGAGAAAACATTTACTTCCAAGGAATATGATCTGCTTACCTTCCTTGCAGAGAATCCGAACAGAGTGTTTACCAAGGAAGAGTTGTTCCGGGAAATCTGGGATATGGAATCTGTGGGAGATATTGCAACAGTCACTGTCCATATCAAGAAGATCCGGGAGAAAATTGAATTTAATACTGCAAAACCTCAGTATATTGAAACAATCTGGGGCGTAGGATACAGATTTAAAGTTTAACTGAATCAGGGAAGTTCCATATTTCAGGCACGAAAAGGCAATAATCAGTGGGAAATTTGGAACGAGTGTTGGAAATTATAGCAATATGCATTATTTACGAGGATTGCTATAGTGTGCCGACAAGTTGATTCTTGAAGCAATCTTGCAGGATAAATTTTCTTATTTCAAGGCGGAGGAAGGAGGCGTAGCGGTGGCTACGGCGACCGACGACAACGCGGAAATAAGAAATTTAGACGCAAGATTGTTCGAGAAATCAACTTGTTGGCACAATAGTATAAAAAGGAAAAAAATGGAAAGATTATATAAAAAATTAGAAAGCTATGGGCAGTCTGACTATTATCCGTTTCACATGCCGGGGCATAAGAGAAACAGGGCATCTTCAGCAGATGACTTTCTTTTTGAGAGAGATATTACAGAGATTTCAGGATTTGACAATCTTCATCATGCGGAAGGGATTCTGAAAGAAGCACAGGAATATGCAGCTCAGATTTATGGGACAAAGAAATGTTTCTTCAGTGTAAATGGAAGTACGGCGGCTCTTCTGGCAGCAGTCAGTGCAAGTGTAAATAAAGGCGGGAAGATACTTGTCGCAAGAAACTGTCACAAGGCTGTTTACCATGCATTGTATTTACGTGAGCTTCAGCCGGTCTATATTTATCCACATGAAGATCAGAGACTGGGGATAAACGGAGGGATTTCACCTGAACGTGTGGAAAGATATCTGGAAGAAAATACGGATGTGCAGGCTTTTCTGCTTACTTCGCCTACGTATGACGGAGTTGTGTCTGATATAAAGACAATTGCAGAAGTTGCACACAGACATAAGATTCCTCTTATTGTGGATGAAGCACATGGTGCACATTTTCATTTTTCTAAGTATTTTCCGGTGTCTGCTGCTGATCTGGGAGCTGACATCGTAATACAGAGTTTCCATAAAACGCTGCCATCTATGACTCAGACGGCGGTGCTTCATATATGCAGTGATATGGCAGATGTGGAAAAGATAAAGAGATTTATGGGGATTTACCAGACCAGCAGTCCGTCGTATATTCTGATGGCGAGTATGGATGCATGTATGGATAAACTGAGAAAAGACGGGCAGCAGATGTTTCGCGAATTTACCTTCAATCTGGAAAAAGCCAGACAGCGTCTTTCAAAGTGTGAAAAAATAAAACTGATCGAAGGTTCTATGATCGAAGGCAGTGGAATCTATGATTTTGACAGATCCAAGCTGTTGTTCTCCGCAGTCGGAACTTCTGTTAACGGACACCTTCTCCATCAGATACTTCGTGACAGATATCACATTGAAATGGAAATGGCGGCTGAGAAATATGTTCTTGGAATTGCAGCAGTGGGAGATACAGAAGAGGGATTTGAGAGACTGTGTACTGCAATTGAAGAGATTGATGCAGAGATACAGCAAACAGATGAGTCGGAGGAATCGCAGTATCATACTTCTCATGCGAGAATGACACAGCTTATGACAATTTCTCAGGCAGTGGATGCACAGCAAAGGCGATATTCTCTGAAAGAAAGTGTTGGCAAAGTCAGTGCAGAGTTTGCTTATCTGTATCCGCCCGGAATTCCGATTATTGTGCCGGGAGAGCAGATAACTGGACAATTTGTAAGAAATGTGAGAAGATACATGGAACAGGGGCTAGAAGTACAGGGACTCAGTGATACATCTGCTGAAACAATCTGCGTAGCTGCCCGAAATGAAATTGGACAGGAAGAATACAGCCCGGCAAAGGAATAACATAACAGATATGGGAAAGATTTTTTACATCATGGGAAAGAGTGCATCCGGAAAAGACAGAATCTATTCACTTCTGGCCGCACATAAAGAATTGAATCTGAAAACACTTATTCTGTATACAACCCGCCCGATCAGGGCAGGAGAGCAGGATGGAAAAAATTATTATTTTGTAGATGACGGAAAACTGGAAGAATTCAGAAAAAACGGAAATCTTATCGAGGAGAGAGCATATCATACGGTTTATGGGATATGGACTTATTTCACTGCAGATGATGGTCAGATGAACCTTGCAGATTCCGATTATCTGGGAATCGGTACTCTGGAGTCATTTAAAAAGATGCGTAAATACTATGGGGAAGATGCAGTCTGTCCTGTTTATGTCCAGGTAGAAGATGGAGAAAGACTGAGTCGTGCTCTTAATAGAGAGAGAGAACAGGAAAATCCAAGATATGAGGAAATGTGCAGGAGATTTATTGCAGATCAGTCGGATTTTTCAGAGGAAAATATTCTGAACGCAGGGATAGAGAAACGTTTTCAGAATATAAATCTTGATGACTGTGTGAAAGAAATCGCAAATTATATAAAGTCTGTGCAATAGTTCTTCTTTTATGGTATAATATCTTACAAAACGGACTGGTGAGGTGATTCTTATGATGGGATTTAACAATATTATCGGACACGAAGAGATTATCGGACATTTAAAAAATGCAATAGAATCAGGAAAAATATCGCATTCTTATATTTTTACCGGTGAACCAGGTTCTGGTAAGAAGCTCCTTGCAGGGACTTTTGCGTCAACACTTCAGTGTGAGGCCGGAGGTACAGAACCCTGCCAGAAATGCGACTCCTGCAAAAAGGCGATGGGTAAGAATCATCCGGACATTATTATGGTCAGTCATGAGAAACCCGGAACGATCACAATTGACGAGATCAGAGATCAGGTGATCAATGATATAGATATCAGACCATATTACAGTCCTTACAAGATTTATATTATTGCAGATGCAGATCTTATGACACCACAGGCACAGAATGCTCTTCTTAAAACAATTGAAGAGCCGCCGGAATATGCAGTGATTCTTTTGCTGACTAATAATATCGGGGGACTGCTGCCGACTATTCAGTCAAGATGTGTTCGTCTTGATCTGAAGGTAGTGGATGACGGTCTTGTAAAGAAATATCTGATGGAGCATCTTCATGTTCCGGATTACCAGGCGGAGATTGACGCATCCTTTGCACAGGGCAGTATTGGAAGGGCAAAAGAAGCAGCTACTTCTCAGGAGTTTGCAGAGATGACTCAGAATGCACTGAGGATTCTTAAATATGCAAACACCATGGAAGTTTATGAACTGTCAGATGCGATTAAGAGTCTTTCTGAGGACAAACAGAATATCAACGATTATCTGGATATTTTCCAGTTCTGGTTCAGAGATGTCCTGATGTTTAAGGCAACACAGGAGATTGACAATCTGGTATTTAAACAGGAAATTAATTTTATCAGAGAACAGGCAAAGCAGCGTTCCTACGAGAATCTGGAGAACATTCTGGATTCTATTCAGAAGACAAAGGTACGTCTGAAAGCAAATGTTAATTTTGATCTGGCATTTGAATTGCTGTTCCTGACGATCAGGGAGAAATAGAATGACAAAAGTAGTAGGCGTGAGATTTCGTAATGTAGGCAAGATTTATTATTTCAGTCCTAAAGATTATGAAATTAAAACAGGCGATCACGTGATCGTGGAGACAGCCCGGGGAATTGAATACGGGAAAGTCGTACTTGCACCAAGAGAAGTAGGTGAGGAAGATGTTGTTCACCCTCTCAAAGAAGTTCTTCGTGTGGCAACAAAGGAGGACGACGAGAGAGAGGCACAGAACAGAGTCAGAGAGAGAGAGGCATTTAAAATCTGTCAGAAGAAGATTCGTGAACATGGTCTGGAAATGAAACTGATAGATGCAGAGTATACATTTGATAATAATAAAGTGCTGTTTTATTTCACTGCTGACGGCAGAATTGATTTTCGCCAATTGGTAAAAGATCTGGCAGCAATTTTTAAAACGCGTATCGAACTTCGTCAGATTGGTGTTCGCGATGAGACAAAGATTCTGGGAGGAATCGGTATCTGCGGAAGATGTCTGTGCTGCCACACATATCTGTCTGAGTTTGCACCGGTATCCATAAAGATGGCAAAAGAGCAGAATCTGTCCCTTAACCAGACAAAGATTTCCGGTGTGTGCGGAAGACTGATGTGCTGCCTGAAGAACGAGCAGGAAACATATGAAGAGCTGAATAAAAAGCTTCCGGGACTGGGAGATACAGTTACAACTCCGGATGGGCTTACCGGAACTGTACACAGTGTAAACGTGCTTCGTCAACGTGTAAAGGTAATTGTAGAGATCAATGACGAGAAAGAAATTCAGGAATTTCCGGTAGATGACCTGAAATTCAGACCGAGAAAGAAGAAAGTCAAAGTCTCTGAAAAAGAATTAAAAGAACTTGGAAATCTGGAAGATAAAAAAGGAGATTCCAAATTAAATGACTGATCAGCTGGTAAAAGATAATGAACGTATAGATGATCTTCAGAACGGATATTATGTGATACAGGATCCGGATAAATTCTGTTTTGGGATGGATGCAGTTCTTCTTTCCGGCTTTGCAAAAGTAAAAAAGGGTGAGACTGCTCTGGATCTGGGAACAGGAACGGGAATTATCCCGATCCTGCTTAAAACCAAAACAAATGGGAAACACTTTACAGGTCTTGAGATTCAGAAAGAGTGTGTAGATATGGCCGGACGCAGTGTCAGATATAATCATCTGGAGGACGATGTTGAGATCGTACAGGGTGATATTAAGGAGGCTGCTGATATTTTTGGGGCAGCTTCTTTTGATGTAGTGACAAGTAATCCGCCTTATATGATCGGACAGCATGGACTTCGCAATCCGGATATGCCAAAAGCAATTGCCAGACATGAAGTACTCTGTAATCTGGAGGATGTGGTGAGCCAGGCATCAAAGGTTCTGAAAGAACGTGGAAGATTTTATATGGTTCACAGACCGTTCAGACTGGCTGAGATTATGAATGTTCTCACAAAGTATCGTCTGGAACCGAAAAGGATGCAGCTTGTATATCCATACATAGACAGAGAACCAAACATGGTTCTGATCGAGGCATTAAAGGGAGGAAATTCCAGAGTTACAGTGGAACCTCCTCTGATCGTATATAAAGAGCCGGGAGTCTATACAGAAAATATACTGAAGATTTATGATATGATTTAACCGAATTTTATTTGCAAAGTAATATGAGAGGAAACAAATTATGAGTGGTAAATTGTATTTATGTGCAACACCCATAGGAAATCTGGAGGATATTACACTTCGGGTACTTCGAACATTGAAAGAAGTGGATCTTATTGCAGCAGAGGATACCAGAAACAGTATTAAACTGCTGAACCATTTTGATATAAAAACACCTATGACCAGTTATCATGAGTACAACAAAATTGATAAGGCATATGTTCTGATCAGTAAAATGCAGGAAGGGCAGAATATTGCACTGATCACAGATGCGGGAACTCCGGGGATCTCAGATCCGGGAGAGGAGCTTGCGGCAATGTGTTATGAAGCGGGGATTGAAGTAACTTCTCTTCCGGGACCTGCTGCCTGTATCACTGCCCTGACTCTGTCCGGACTTCCAACCAGAAGATTCGCTTTTGAAGCATTTCTTCCGGCAGATAAAAAAGAAAGAAAACTGATTCTGGAAGAACTGAAGAAAGAAACGAGAACTATCATTCTCTATGAGGCTCCTCACAGACTGGTAAGAACTCTGGAGGAATTGAAGGAAACTCTCGGAAATCGCAGAATGACTCTTTGCAGGGAACTGACGAAAAGACATGAGACTGCATTCCATACGACTATCGAGGAGCTGATCCTCTATTATCAGACAGAGAAGCCGCTTGGAGAGTGCGTGCTGGTGATTGAAGGCAGAAGCAGACAGGAGATGGAAGAGGAACAGAAGGCATCCTGGGAAAAAATTACCATAGAAGAACACATGGAAATCTATGAAAATCAGGGACATTCAAGAAAAGAAGCTATGAAAATGGTAGCAAATGACAGAGGAATGACGAAGAGAGATGTCTATCAGTACCTCATCAATAAAACCGAAGAATAAGATTAACATACAGAAGAATTCCCGTTTTCGGGGATTCTTTTTTATTCAGGCTGTGGCAAGGAACGGGCTTTTGTGCTATAATAAATTTGTATTATTATGTCCAGATACCAGAATATATTTGAAAACCTGTCTATAATTTTCACGCAGGGGTTTTCAGATATATTCTGGTGATAAGTATATATAACAGGAGGAAAGAAATGGGCGGAGAAAATACAGAATACGGAGCGGATCAAATCCAGATTCTGGAAGGTTTGGAAGCCGTACGAAAGAGACCAGGTATGTATATCGGAAGTACATCCGGCAGAGGTCTTCATCATCTGGTTTATGAGATTGTAGATAACGCGGTTGATGAAGCACTGGCAGGATTTTGTACAGAGATTCAGGTAGTTATTAATCCGGACAACTCTATCACAGTTGTAGATAACGGACGTGGTATTCCGGTAGGAATCAATCATAAAGCAGGGATTCCTGCTGTAGAAGTAGTATTTACCATTCTTCATGCCGGCGGTAAATTTGGAGGCGGAGGGTACAAGGTATCCGGTGGTCTTCACGGAGTAGGTGCGTCTGTAGTAAATGCACTTTCCACATGGCTTGAAGTAAGGATCTATCATGAAGGTAAGATTTATCAGCAGAGATATGAACGCGGTAAAACTATGTATCCTCTGAAGGTTGTGGGAGACTGCCAGCCGGATAAGACCGGAACAACAGTTGTCTTCCTTCCGGATAAAGAAATATTTGAGGAAACAGTATATGATTATGACATTCTGAAACAGCGTTTGAGAGAGATGGCATTCCTGACAAAGGGATTGAAGATTTCTCTTAAAGATACCAGAGAAGGAATGGAAAGAGAGAAAGTTTTCCATTATGAAGGTGGTATCCGTGAATTTGTAAGCTATCTGAACAGAAGCAAGGAAGCGCTTTACCCGGAAATCATTTACTGCGAAGGACAGCAGAACGGTGTGTCTGTAGAGGTTGCCATGCAGCACAATGACTCTTATACAGAGAACTGCTATGGATTTGTAAATAATATTAATACACCTGAGGGTGGTACTCATATTGTAGGTTTCAGAAATGCCCTGACAAAGACGTTCAATGATTATGCTAGAAAGAACAAGCTGCTTAAAGACAGTGAACCCAATTTGAGTGGCGATGATATCCGCGAAGGTCTGACTGCAATCGTCAGTGTTAAGATTGAGAATCCCCAGTTTGAAGGTCAGACAAAACAGAAGCTTGGAAACAGTGAAGCAAGAGGGGCTGTTGACAGCGTGGTGAGCAAGCAGCTTGAGATTTTCCTTGAGCAGAATCCAACAGTAGCGAAAACTACAGTAGAGAAATCAGTTCTTGCACAGAGAGCACGTGAGGCTGCACGTAAGGCTCGTGATCTGACCAGAAGAAAATCAGCACTTGATAATATGTCACTTCCTGGAAAGCTTGCAGACTGTTCAGATAAGAATCCTGAGAACTGTGAAATCTACATTGTAGAGGGAGATTCCGCCGGTGGCTCTGCAAAAACAGCCAGAAATCGTGTAACACAGGCTATCCTTCCACTGAGAGGTAAGATCCTGAATGTAGAGAAAGCACGTCTGGATAAGATTTATGCAAATGCAGAGATCAAAGCTATGATCACAGCTTTCGGAACAGGAATTCATGAAGATTTTGATATCAGTAAACTTCGTTATCATAAGATTATTATTATGACTGATGCCGATGTCGATGGTGCGCACATCGCAACCCTTCTGCTGACTTTCCTGTATCGTTTTATGCCTGAGCTTATCAAACAGGGATATGTGTATCTTGCACAGCCGCCATTATACAAGGTGGAGAAGAACAAGAAAGTATGGTATGCATACGACGATGATGAACTGAATCAGATTCTGACAGAAATCGGACGTGACGGAAATAACAAGATCCAGCGTTATAAAGGTCTTGGAGAGATGGATGCAGACCAGCTTTGGGAGACGACAATGGATCCTGAGAAACGAATCCTGCTTAAGGTTACCATGGATGAGGCTGCGACTTCTGAGATTGACCTTACATTTACTACACTGATGGGTGACAAGGTAGAGCCGAGACGTGAATTTATTGAAGAGAATGCAAGATTTGTAAAGAATCTGGATATCTGATAATAGGGAGAATAGATAAATGGAAGATAATATTTTTGACAAAGTCCACGAGGTGGATCTGGAAAAGACCATGAAGGACTCTTATATTGACTATGCCATGAGCGTTATCGCTTCCAGAGCACTGCCTGATGTAAGAGATGGTCTGAAACCGGTTCAGCGACGTGTATTGTATTCCATGATAGAACTGAATAATGGTCCTGACAAACCGCATCGTAAATGTGCGCGTATTGTCGGTGATACAATGGGTAAATATCATCCACATGGTGACAGTTCTATTTATGGAGCACTTGTAAATATGGCACAGGAATGGTCTACCAGATATCCGCTGGTAGACGGACATGGAAACTTTGGTTCCGTAGATGGTGACGGGGCAGCGGCCATGCGATACACTGAGGCACGTCTGAGTAAGATTTCCATGGAAATGCTGGCAGATATTAACAAAGATACTGTTGACTTCCAGCCAAACTTTGATGAAACAGAGAGAGAGCCGGTTGTACTGCCGTCCCGTTATCCGAATCTTCTGGTGAACGGAACTTCAGGTATTGCAGTAGGTATGGCTACCAATATCCCTCCTCATAATCTGAGAGAGGTTGTGGATGCTGTTGTCAAGATTATAGACAATATCATTGAAGAACAACGCGAAACGACTATGGAAGAGATTCTGGATATTGTAAAAGGTCCTGATTTTCCTACAGGTGCGACGATTCTTGGAAGAAGAGGGATTGAAGAAGCATACAGAACAGGTCGTGGTAAGATTCGTGTACGTGCAGTGACAAATATTGAGACTCTTCCAAACGGAAAGTCCAGAATTATTGTCACAGAGCTTCCGTATCTGGTAAATAAAGCGCGTCTGATCTCAAAGATTGCAGAACTTGTAAGAGATAAAAAGATTGACGGAATCACAGACCTGAATGACCATTCCAGTCGTGAGGGAATGAGAATCTGTATTGATCTGCGCAAGGATGCAAATGCAAATGTAGTTTTGAATTTACTGTATAAGCATACGCAGTTACAGGATACTTTTGGCGTAAATATGCTTTCACTTATTCCGAATAACGGAAGTCTGGAACCGAAGGTATTAAACCTGAAACAGATGCTGGAATATTATCTGGCTCATCAGGAAGATGTAGTGACCAGAAGAACGAAATATGACCTGAATAAAGCAAGAGAGCGAGCTCACATTTTAGAAGGTCTGCTGAAAGCACTGGACAATATTGATGAGGTGATCCGTATTATCAGAGCTTCGCAGAATGTGCAGATCGCAAAACAGGAGTTAATGGATCGCTTTGGACTGACAGATGTTCAGGCACAGGCAATCGTAGATATGCGTCTGCGTGCTCTGACAGGTCTGGAAAGAGAGAAGCTGGAAGCAGAGTATGCCGATTTAATGGAAAAAATCCGTAAATACGAGGCTATCCTTGCGGACAGAAGTCTTCTTCTTCGCGTGATTCGGGAAGAAATTCTTGCAATTGCAGAGAAATACGGAGACGACAGAAAGACTTCTATCGGATATGATGTATACGATATTTCTACAGAGGATCTGATTCCGAGAGAGAATACAGTGATCACAATGACCAAACTTGGATATATTAAGAGAATGACAGTAGATAATTTCAGAAGCCAGAACAGAGGTGGAAGAGGAATCAAGGGAATGCAGACTCTTGAGGATGACTACATTGAAGAACTTCTGATGACAACTACCCATCATTATCTGATGTTCTTTACAAATACAGGAAGGGTATATCGTCTGAAGGCATATGAGATTCCGGAGGCAGGACGTACTGCAAGAGGAACTGCGATTATTAATCTGTTACAGCTTATGCCGGGGGAATGCATCACTGCAGTAATCCCGCTCCGCAAATTTGAAGATGGTCATTATCTGATGATGGCTACGAAGAATGGCCTGGTAAAGAAAACACCGATTAAAGAATATGCGAATGTGCGTAAAAACGGACTGGCAGCTATCACATTGCGTGATGATGATGAACTGATCGAGGTTAAGCTTACAGATGATAAGAAGGATATAATACTTGTTACAAAAGATGGTATGTGTATCCGTTTTAAAGAAACAGATGTAAGAAGTACAGGCAGAACTTCTATGGGCGTACGCGGTATGAATATCGATGATGGAGACGAAGTGGTAGCAATGCAGCTGAATTCTCAGGGAGATTGTCTGCTGATAGTTTCTGCAAATGGTATGGGTAAACGTACTTCTATGGGCGAATTTACCTGTCAGAATCGTGGCGGTAAAGGTGTAAAATGTTATAAGATTACCGAGAAAACCGGTGATGTAATCGGAGCAAGAGCTGTAAATGAAGATAATGAAGTAATGCTGATCACTACGGAAGGTATTATCATCAGAATCGCCTGCGCTGATATTTCCATTCTTGGAAGAATTACATCGGGTGTAAAACTGATCAATCTTACAGAGGGTGTCACTGTAGCCAGTGTAGCTAAAGTGAGAGATAAAGAAGAAAAAGATACAAATGCACAGCAGGCAGCAGTGGAAATTACGGACAGTGCAGAAACAGAAGAATCTGATCAGCCGACAGATCAGGAGACACAGGATGAGAACAGAGGGGAAGAGGAATAACCATGAAGAAATGGTACAGATATCTTGCTGCCGGAGTGTTGGTATTACTGACACTCTGTGTGGCAGGATGCGGGGGAGTGAGTCATAAATCACCGGAAAAAGTAACAGAGGAATTGATTCAGTCCTATACTGACGGGAAAGAAAAGAAAGTGAAGGAGTGCTATAACCAGGCAGATAATACAGAAGCAGATCTTCAGACAGAGATTACAGCAACACTCAAATATTTTGCGGCACATAATCCTAAGAAAGTATCTGTTCAGGATTGTGAGATCCTTTCTGAAAATGACAAGTACAGTTATGTATACATAACCTACAATCTGATCCTGGAGGATGATCAGGAATATCCATGTGTTGAAACTTATATGGTTGGTAAACAGGATAAAACTTATTATATCATGGCACCATCACAGATCACAGATGATATGAAAACTCAGGCGGCTACAGCATATGTCCAATTTATGAAGACAGATGCTTACAAGACGTATACCAAAGCATATGAAACATTTATCAAGAAAAATCCGGGATATGAAGACAAAATTTCGGAAAAAGCAGGAGTGTAATATATCGAGGGCAAAAAAATGAAAAGAATATTACTGATGGTATTTAGAAATCTCTTTTTTGTTCCATATGGATGGTTTAAGTTATGCTGGTATGCATCGCATGCAGAACGTTACAGTGAAGAACAGAGATATCAGCTTCTTAAATATGTAGATAACAGAGCAGTGAAAGGCGGTAATCTGGTAATTGACGGTCATGGTATGGAAAATATTCCAAAAGAAAATGGGTTTATTTTCTTTCCCAATCATCAGGGATTATTTGATGTACTTGCAATCATACAGGTGTGTCCGGTACCTTTCTCGGTAGTGGCAAAAAAAGAGCTGACAAACGTACCATTTCTGAAGCAGGTATTTGCATGCATGAAAGCGTTTATGATTGACCGTGATGATGTCAAACAATCTATGCAGGTAATCATTAATGTTATCAAAGAAGTAAAGGCAGGAAGAAACTATCTGATTTTTGCCGAGGGAACCAGAAGCAAAGACGGTAATCATCCGCAGGAATTTAAAGGTGGAAGTTTTAAAGCTGCAACGAAATCAAAATGTCCGATCGTACCCGTAGCACTGATTGATTCTTATAAAGCGTTTGATACGGGATCTGTCAAAAAACTTACAGTGCAGGTACATTTTCTGGAACCCATATACTATGATGAGTATAAAGATATGAAAACAACAGAGATTGCAGCAGAGGTAAAAAAACGTATCGAAGCGACAATAACACAGTATACTTCTTGATGGAAGTATGAAATTTGCAAGTCCTGAAACCGGATTTTAGGGTAAAAATAAAAAATATGAAAAAAAGTAAAAAAACCTGTTGACAAAACAGGTTTTTTTACATATAATTACAAATGCACTTCGGGAGATTTCAAAGTGCATTCGAATTTAATATTGAACTATTAGTTCGGAGCCTGGAGAAGTACTCAAGAGGCCGAAGAGGTGCCCCTGCTAAGGGTATAGGTCGCTAACGCGGCGCGAGGGTTCAAATCCCTCCTTCTCCGTTTTTATTTTTTGGAAAACAAAAAATAAATAAAAAAGATGTTGACAAACACTTGAAACTATGATAAAGTAAACAAGCTGTCAACAAACAGTAAATCGGTTGAAAAAAAGATTTGAAAAAACTTAAAAAGTTCTTGACAAATCAAAAACAACATGATAAAATAAACAAGCTGTCGCAAGACAGACAACCTTGATAACTAAACAGTGAAACACATACGATTCTCGAAAATTC